>JBMFMY010000052.1:0-7784 GCA_049970435.1 Candidatus Methanomethylicaceae archaeon | reverse complement strand
TGATGGAGAAACTGAGAGGAATCCGCAAAACCGCTAAGCATAGAAAAAGCCAGAACGGAGACTTCCATAGCTGGGCATTCAGAAAACTCCAATCTCTTATTGAATACAAAGCTCTCGAAAAAGGGATACCAGTTGTCTATGTTAAACCCAAAAACACTTCCGTAACTTGCCCAAGATGTAGATGTGTAAATAAAGCTAATAGGAGAAGCCAAAGTCTCTTCAGATGCGTCAAATGTGGATTTCAAGATAATGCTGACCATGTTGCTTCCCTCAACCTCTCTCGTCTGGAGCTGGCTCCAGCGAGATGGGCACCCGTCAGAGTGCCTATAGCAGGGATGAATGATGACTTCAGGATGAGCCATTATGATTCACCTGCAAGCTCCCGACTTTAGTCGAGGAGTATCTGACCAAAAGTATCAGAATCCCACTAAAAGGTAGGTGTTTTTGTAATGAAGAACAGCATCAAAATCTCTCCTATAGGAGTCATAAAGGTTAGGGAGAAGGAGGATGAGGTGAAGGCTGCAAAAGATGGGGTCTCAGGGGTAATAGAGGTCTTCGAAGAGTACGCCAAGGGGCTAGAGGGAATAGAAGGGTTCTCCCACATAATTGTCATATCTTATTTAGACAGGGTCTCTGAGGATAGCAGAAAGACTCTCATGGTAAAGCCACGCAGGTACATCCGGCTTGGAATTGATCCTGAGATCATTCCAACCGTGGGGGTATTCTGCACAGATTCTCCCCACAGGCCAAATCCGATAGCTTTGAGTATAGTCAAATTGCTCAAGGTTGAGGGGAGGGCGCTTCACGTGATCGGCTTGGACTTATTCGACGGCACGCCTGTTTTGGACATAAAGCCTTATACTGAAGCGAGGGTTTTTCAGAACCTGACATACCCTAGGTGGTACTCGGGTCTTCTTCGCATTATTCGAGAGAGAACGGGACTGAACATAGAGCCATAGAGGTACCATTTTGGCAGAAAGTATAGCCAAAATATGATTATCTTACGCGAGCAGGAAGACCCATCCGTGAGGTGGGGATGAAAGCTCGCAAGCTTTAACTTCATCGGTGGAAAGCCCCTTCCGTAATGGGATGAAAGCCGAAATATATAAATCCCTTCCTATGAATATCTTCATATATCCAGGGGTCCTGAAGCACCTTTGCGCTGGTGATATGACGGCTTAGGCTGGCCCTCCGCCCAGCTGAGGGCTGCCGATGAGGACAAGTCCTGATGATGGAGCAGGAACCTCTACCCTTAAAGGAAATCCAGAAACGCTCCCAGAGCGCTGTGAGGGAGTAACTAAAGAAAAGTGGAAGCCCCGTCCTTTAGGGCGGGAGGAGGTCATATACCACACGTAATAATCAGAAGTGAGGCGCAAATTATGGAGCTCTCCTCTGCTCTGAATGTGATCTACTTTTTCTTCGATTTGTTGAGGTCTTTCATAAGTTTCATAGTCGAGAACACAATACTTCGCGGTAGACCAGATCTGGCAAACTCCTTCTCTTCCGCGATAACAGTATTGATAACTGTGACGGCAATTTACATTCTCTTAGTATTTGTAACCGCAGCAAAAAAAGCCATAGGAATTGTGCTCTTGCTTGGTTGGGGTCTTTTGATCCTTAGCCTGATCCTCGCAGGTTTTGGCGTCTAGAACTAAATCCCTCTCCCTGAAGAGAAAAACCGTTGTCGGATAGTTAACATTTTATACTCTTCATTTTCCCTGGAGATGGAGGTTATATAGGTTCAGAGAAGTATGGTCAGCTTACTGATTGGTAGAAGCCTATCCCTCTGTGCGTGACCCTCACGTTGCTCAGATCCGATGATTTAGCAAGATCCTGTAGCATTGATACGGAAGGGTTGCTGATACAGCGGTATTCATCATCAATCGAGTTCTCAGGCACAAACTCAACAAGTACGAAGCTAGCTCTTCCCTTAGCCGCCTTCTCTTCGTAACCCAGATCCCTCAGCGTCTTTGAAATAGCTTTGATCTTCGCGATATCGTCATTGTAGCCAGGTATTATAACCATCCGTATATCCACATACGCCTCAGAGCGCATGGCAATTTCGAGCGACCTCTTTATTGAGGAGATCGGCGGTGGCTGAACCCTCGTGATCTTCGCGTACTCCTTTTCATTCAACTCAGTCTTCAGATCTATGGAGATCATGTCGAGTATGGGTACTACTTGGGCAAGCGCCTCGGGCAAAGAGCCATTTGTATCTATCCCAAACCTCAATCCAAGGGACTTCGCGAACTTTCCGATCTCTATAACAGCATCGAGCTGCAAGAGAGGCTCCCCGCCCGTGACCTTGCAGGCGGTGACTAGCTTGTTTTCCGAGAGAACCTTCTTTATCCTATCCAAATCTGTGAGGTTATCCTCAGATGCCCTCTTGAGTTGCCAGTTCTGGCAGTATCCGCAGTCAAAATTGCACCCTGCCAAGAATATTACGCATGCCGGCTCACCTAAATAATCAGAAAAGGAAAGGGGGACCATATCCCCGGCATAAACAACTTTCTTTTTAATTTCATTCGATCTTTTCATCAAAATTCCCCTAAAGGGACCCCGTCCTTTAGGGCGGGGGGGCTCTTGACATCAAGCAGACAGCCTTATCCTATACCTGTCCTTTAGCTCCTGCTTCTTCGCAGCGTTCCAAGAGGCAACATCTTGGTAGTATCCTGTAATCCGCGAATAGACCCTTATGTCCTGGCTCCTGCACATTGGGCAACTCTCGTTCAAGCCGCCCCCAACGAATCCGCAGGTCCTGCAGACGGTTATGTCCTTTGTGTGACTCCAGTAGCCTATCCACGACTCCAGAGCTAGCTTCCTGTTCAGCTTCAGCAGAGCCTCTGGGTCTGGATTCGCCTCTCCCAGCCATACGTGGAATATGTCTCCACCCTTCAGTATCGGGAAGAACCGCTGCTCTATTGCCAGGCGCTCGTAAAGCGGTACCTTTGCAGAGACGTTGACGTGAGCACCGTTTGTGTAGTAGATGGGAACGTCTTTAGTCTCGCCATACTGGGACATTGCCCTCTCGAGATCCCCTTTTACGTACTCCTTAGCATATTTGGGGTAGTGTATCATGTCGGCCACGGCGAAGCGCTGGGCACACGACTCTGCTGGCGTCCTGGCTATGGAGAACTTGAGCCCTGTCTCTTCGGAGTAGGTCTTCCTTATTCTGTCCATCTCTATAAGGACCTTCAGTGCGAGCTTCTGCGCCGAAGGATCCTCGTGAAGCTCGTATCCAGTCATATGCTCTACCAACTCATTCATCCCGACGAATCCGATCGTGTGCGTCAGGTTGTTTATGTCTACAGCCGGCGGCGCCCATCTCGGCCTTTGGGAGGCGAATGGTATGAGCCCCCTCTCGAACTGCTGAACCATTATCTTGTGCTTCAGCAGGAGCGCATCCCTCGCAATATCCATAGTCTCCTTGAGGATCTCGTAGAGGCGGCCCTCATCACCACCAGATCTGTAGGCGATCCTCGGGAGGTTGAGCGTTATTACCTGCATCCCACCCATGGAGAAGTGAGCCCCGTCCTCGAAATTGACCTTCCTCTTGAAATCCTCTGAGGATCCGTCCTCGGCAAAAGCGTAAGCACAGCACTGGAAGCATGATACACCATCCTCTCCGCCCCTGTAGGCTGGCACGACATTATCGTAATATGTTGACCCGTACTTCGCGGAGAGCTGAGCTGCCTTCATCATCACATCATCAAAGTTGCTGTCCTTCCAGTACCTCACCCTCTGCACTACCTCGGGCTTGGGGAAGTTGAACATCTTTCCCATGGCGTCTCCCTTAAGGTATTCGTCAAGCAGCGCGTTTGCAAAAGCGTGCACCTCATCCTCTAGACTGCCATAGGTCAGGTCTCTCCAGACCTTCCCGTGCGAGACCACAGGAGCGTCCTGCCAAACCTTGGGCACCCCTGCCTCTATCTGTATCGACGAGAATACGGGCTGTCCGCCCCTTGCCACATACAGCTGAGTCATCTCGTAGAGGAACATCTGAGCAAGCTGGTGG
This sequence comes from Candidatus Methanomethylicaceae archaeon, assembly GCA_049970435.1. Lineage (GTDB taxonomy): Archaea > Thermoproteota > Methanomethylicia > Methanomethylicales > Methanomethylicaceae > JBMFMY01. Next base: position 3,769 of record JBMFMY010000052.1, on the reverse strand, counting down.
ATCTTCTTGTCATCCAGTCCCCTGAGGTATGGAGCCATGAAGACCGTGAAGTTGAAGAACCCCTGGCCGCCCGCAAAGTTTGTCTGAGCCGCTCCCAAGACCTTCGCAGCGTGGAGTATCGCAACCTCTGCGTGCTTTGCCGGACCTGCGACCGAGGTGTGGGTCCCCGTCCCATCGGGCATCAACCCATAGTAAAAGAAGTACCTCAGGTCGTGGTCTTGGCAGAAGGGTCTAGTGCCCCAATACTCCAGATCGTGTATGTGTATGTCGCCCCTCAGGTGTGCGTCGGCTATCCTTGGGGGCATCATAAGGAGGTAAGACTCCTTGCTGAGAAAGTCTGCCTTCTTCTTGTGGAAGGTCTCGGGGTTTGGTTGCAGGTTCGCGTTCTCTTTCGCCTCATAGCCCTCTGAATGGTCAATGGAATAAACATCATAAAGGGGCATTCCTACCCTCGTGTAGACGTTCCTGTATTTGTCAAACCCATGCTCAAGGAGTTTCACGCTGACAAGTTCCCTTATCAAAGGTCCGCTCAGAAACCTCAACTTCATGCTCTTGATATCTTCCTCGACTTCCTCGGCTATCCTTCGTGCATCCTCCTCCTTCATTGGGGGGAGGTTGTATAAGACCTTGACCAGCTGAGTCTCCTTGACTAAGCTCTTCACTATCCGCTCCTTATCGAAGGGCTCTATCACTCCATCGCTCCTTCTGACTGGAGGAGGTAGTCTACCGTTCAAAATTGCTTCTGTCATCATAAAACACCAGATTGGGCATTTTACAATACTCCCGCCTATTTTTTAAATTTTTTTCGAGTGACTAATTTAAAAAAATAGATAAAAAAGCATGGCAACATTGGTGTTATTTTAATCGGCTATATAAACTGTTCTAAACCACTCTCTCAATTTTTATAATTAAAGTGGTTAAATAATGGAGTGCGTTTGTGTTTTGAGGCACCACAAAGCTCAGAGCATTAACGTTGGGATGTTTTCTGGGTCCTAGTTGTTATGAATCAAGTCAAGAAATTCTGAAAAAGGTTTTTAAAAGCAATATTCTGCCGAACTCTTTAATGCTGAAAAGATTGAGAAATTAACTGTAAAAAGTCAAAAAGTCTTAAATCTCTTCAAATACTCTCAAGACCCTGCTCCAAATCGCCTATTATGTCTTCCACATCTTCCAGACCTACCGAAAGCCTCAAGAGCCCTCCCTCTATCCCAAGCTCCTTTCTCTCTGCAGGACTTATGTTCTTGTGAGATGATGATGCAGGGTGAGTTATTAACGTCTCAGCTCCGCCGAGGCTGGGCGCTGTCTTGATAAGCTTAAAGGACCTCAGCAGTTTTTGAGCTTTTTCGCCATCCTCAACTTCGAAAGCAACCACCCCACCGAACCCTTCCATGAATTTGCTGGCTATGCTGAAGTACTTGCTGGACCTTAAGCCCGGATAGTGGACCTTCTTAACCTTGGCGTGTCCTTCTAGATACTCCGCTATCTCCTGCGCCCTCCTGTTGTGCTCCTTTACCCTGACCTTAAGTGTTTTCAGTCCCCTTAGGACGAGGTATGCCGCGAATGGGTCGAGCGAACCACCTAGGTTTCTCCTCCACTCCCAGATGGAGTCAAGTTCTGATCCAGCTAATATCCCAGCTATAACATCGTTATGACCGCCAAGGTATTTGGTGGCACTCTCCACAACGTAATCCGCGCCCAGCTCTAGAGGCCTCAGGTTCACTGGTGTTGCAAAGGTGTTGTCAACCACCAAAGTGACACCGTTCTCCTTGCAGACCTTTATGATTGAGGGTATGTCTGAAACCTTTAAGATGGGGTTGGTTATAGTCTCGACGAATACCAACTTCGTATCTCTTACCACATGGTCTATAACGCTCTCATTCAGCACAGCCTCCACTTTTATCCCGAATTTTTCAAGAGATCTGAAGAGTATGAGGGTCGCCCCGTAGATCTCCTTGGAAGTCAATATCTTGTCTCCTCTTGAGAGTGTGCCCATCACCAGCGTCGAGATGGCAGCCATCCCAGAAGAGAATGCGAGGCAGTCTTTCCCTCCCTCGAGTGCCGCCATTCTCTTCTCCAAGAGATTTACAGTAGGGTTGTCCTCTCTGGAGTACTTCAGCTCCCTCCCTCTGATCTGCGCACCGAATGGGTGCTTGAATATTGCCGTTTGGTAAATAGGGGGTATGATGTCTATACCCTCAGAATTGCCCTCATGTATTGCCCTCGTGGCTATTCCTCTAGTCCGCTCCTTCTTCTCCAAGTCGGACCCCAAACGAATTATGCACATTTTGTATTTTAACTTATCTATATATTACTATCAGTAATAAAAAAAGAATAATTTGAAAAAACATAGGTCAGCGATCCGCGTTACAAGTTATTCTTTCTAGTCTGGTGCTTATCTTCTCTACATCTTTCTTTGTCTATATTCTACCTCTCCACTTGCCTTCCCTTTATGTACAGCCCCCTCATCCTCATGGAGGGTCCACCGGTCCAGACAGGGGCTCCTTGGTCTGGCTGTCCCTTTCCACAGGTGGCAGCCTTGAATACGAGATCCTTACCAACTGCATCGATACTGGAGAATATGACCTCGGTTGTTGCCTCTATTACTGGAGCTATAACTGGTGGTCCTATCTCGCCGTTCTCAATGAGGTACGACTCGAAGCCCACGTACCTGTTATTCCATCTGATGTCGTCTATGTTCCACTCTCGGAAGCTCTTTATGTAGAGCCCGTGCTTGACACCTTCTACTAACTCCTCCAGGGAGTATTCGCCTGGCTCGATGAACGTGTTAGACATCCTGATTATCGGCTCCCGGCTGTACATGGTTGCCCGTGCCGCCCCGTTACTCTTTATCCCAAATTCGTAGGCGGTCTCCCTGTTGTGAAGGAACTCTTTGATCACTCCATCAACTATCAACCTCTTTTTTCTGACCTCCACCCCCTCATCATCGTAGAGGTAGAAGCCGTAGGAGTTCGGCAGAGATGGCAGGTCAGACACACTGACTACAGGACTTCCTATCCGCCTACCTATCATGTCCATCTTAAGGTATGACTCGCCGGCCTGTGCCCCCTCCCTTCCCATTATCCTGTCTGCTTCCTGCGGGTGGCCACACGCCTCGTGAGCGATTATCCCCGAGACCTCGCCCCCTACAACCACATCATATCTGTCTGGAACAACACCCATCCCCTCCAGCAGCATCCTTACCATGGCCTGTCCCTCGCTCCGCACAACCTCCTCGAGATTCATGGCCTTCACTCTCTCCCATCCGCCTGATTCGCCAAACTGCAGAGTCCTCTGTAAACTCCCCCTGCCTCCTTCTGCTGCTGTGATTATGAAGTACCCGCCTACCCTTGGGACCTTCGAGTAGATTCTGGTTCCTTCGCTGTTCAGATACTCCTTCTCCTCAACAGATCCACCAAAGGACAGCAGCCTGTTTGGAAAGCTCACACCCTTGATATCCATTATTGAGGAATCCACACTCCTCAGGATCTCCAGGATTGAGGAGACATCCACCTTCGTGGGATCCTCCTTGAACTCCGCACACCATCTCTTATTCACCACAGGCTCTTCTGACAATTTTGTCTTGGCAGAATCCCCAACACACGCTTCGGCCAACTTGAGAGCCCTCAGACCTGTCTCCTTCAGAGAATCCCATTCCAGTATATTGGTCGAGGCAAAAGCAAGAGAGCCCTCTTTAATCACACGAATGCCCGCCCCGTAGATCTCAAGGTACTCTGGGGGCTCGGGATCTCCATTCTTGAGCAACCCGCTC
>JBMFMY010000051.1:0-8099 GCA_049970435.1 Candidatus Methanomethylicaceae archaeon | reverse complement strand
GGGAGTCCAATGGAAACTTCTTGATTGTGCTATCTGGTATAGACGACATAACGGTGAAGGTAGAGGTCAACAATGGTTTTGCAAAAGACCAGCCGAGGATCCAACAGCTCAAGCATGAGATCTTCGAGGAGATCAAGAGTGCTACCCTCCTGAGGACTAACGTTGAGGTTCTGCCGCCTGGCAGCATACCAAGGAGTGAGGGGAAGGTTAGGAGAGTTCTCGACACAAGGAGGCTTGTCTGAGATGTCAATCCTTTCTCTCTTTCTGGAAAAAATACAAGCGCTTGGGATCGACAAATCCCACATTGTTAATAAAACCCATAAATCGAAAAACAGGTTGAATTTGATGGTTGACTTGTCGTTCGGGATGTTTTCAATCTCTGTCGCCTCTATATCTTTCTTACTCTCTGGACTTTCGTTGTCTGCAATACCTTGGCTCACGACTTGGTCTATAGCTCCCTCATTGTCCTCAGAGAGGATCTTGGGGATGCAGCCACTAACATTTCTCTGCGTAGCCATTCCTGTGGTGATTCAGGTAGTGATCCTGCTCATCTGGGCTATAAAGTGGAGGTCGCCTGAATGAGGGGGTAATGGGAATGAATTTCGATGTTATGGGCTTGCTGGTTTTTGGTGCCTACATCTTTACCACAGCGATCATAGGATACTTTGGTGCCAAAAGAACCAAGACAACCGCAGATTTCGTAGCCGCCTCTGGTCAGCTGGGCTTTTGGACATATGTGCTCCTAATGCTTGGTGCAGTTACAAGCGGAATGACAATAATTGGTGTTGCTGGTCTCGGTTTTCAGAGCGGTTGGGCTAACTTATGGGAGAGGGTTATCGGTCCACCATTCGCCATATCCTTCTGCACAGTCTTAGTTGGATACAAGATGTGGACTCTGAGAAATAAATACAAGATATGGACAATGCAAGATTACTTTGCAGTGCGCTACGAAGATCCGAAGATATTGAGGGCAATAGCTGGCATAGTCTCTGCTGTCACATGTTTTGCATACCTTATAGGACAATACACTGCCATAGGGGTCGTGACTGAAGTAGCCCTCGGAATACCATACTCCATAGGATCTCTGATCGCTCTGGTGATAGTTGTTGGATACGTTATGGGCGGTGGGATGTTTTCTACAGCTTGGACGACTTTCCTACAGTCGCTGATAATGATCTTCGGAGTCTTCATAACCGCCCCACTCATAATAAACTGGATGGGAGGTTGGGTGGCCTTCAATGAGCTCGTCTCACAGGTTCCAGTGTTGCAGCAGATTGTGAGAAATCAAGCCCCCGGTTACCTATTCGGAACATTCTTGGACCAACCATTTGGGCCGGCAACGATGCCATTGGTCGGCTGGGCATACAACCTCACATTGTTCGGGATAACTGTGCCATTGGGACTACTTGTCGCCCCTCATGTGGTGAATAATGTACTATGTTTCAAGGAGTCCAAGTACACTAGGTGGGCCCCTCTCATCATGTACGTGGTTGGAGTCCCGCTGATCTTGGGAACTTCACTGATAGGCTTGGCTGCCAGGGTCGCATGGGCCCAAGGGCGACTAGACATAGCGTCTCTGACGCTTGAGGGCGGCGTGACCGTTGCGTGGAATGATATGGCATATCCGACAATAGCCAAAGCCGCATTGCCATACGGTCTGTTTATATTCCTTCTACCTTGTGTGCTCGCTGCAGTGATGTCGACCACAGATAGGTTGCTTGTGACTGCTGCAAGCAACATTTCTTACGATGTGGTAAAGAATGTATTCAGGCCCCAGACTTCTGATAGAGCGATAACATGGATGAGTAGGTTAGTCGTACTCATAGTAGGCATATCGTCGTGGTACATTTCTTTGACACCTCAGCCGATGCTTGCTTGGTTCATATGGGCTGCCCTCTCGCTGATGGTGAACTGCTTCTTCTGGCCCGTGATAGGTGGTTTGTACTGGAAGAGGATGAACAAACACGCTGCCAGGTGGGGGATGTTGGCTGGCTTCATTGTCACGCTGATCTCATTCGCGATTTGGGGCAAGAACATAATAATTCCAGGGGTAGTGGCTCTCTATGCAGTGGTGCCTGGATTGATCGCAAGTACCGCGTTCACCCTGTTGCTAGCATTCTTGACAAAACCACATTCTGAGGACATTCTGAAGGAGACTCTGACGGGTCCGTTCATAATGTCAAGCACCAAAGTAAAACATTGACCCTTTCCTTCGAACCTTTTTTTCCTTCTCTACTTTTCTTTCTCCTTCCCTCTTTTCTATTCTTCCCTTTCCTGTTTTTCTTCTCTTAAGAAACCCAGGGTTTAAATTTGCAATAAAATGAGAACACCTCATCTCATTTGCGAAGACGACCCAAATCTTAAGCTGAAAAACTCAAACGAAGGCAATAAAAGCTTAAATTGATTTGTAATTCATGATCGGAAATTCCTGATCAATAGAAAAGCTTTCGGGTGTTAAGATTAACATGATATCCTTGCTCATAATCGGTCCAGCAGGCTCAGGCAAGAGCACCCTCACCAAATCCTTCGGTAGTTGGTTAGAGAACGAAGGTAAGGAAGTAGCTTATATAAACCTAGATCCTGGCGTGGAAACTCTTCCATTCGCCCCATCATTTGATATCAGAAAAATAATCACCGTCGATGAAGTGATGCGGAAGGAGAAGCTCGGACCAAATGGCGCCCTCATAAGAGCTGCCGAGATAATGGAAGCTAGACTCTTTGAGATAGTGGAGGCAGTGTCCGCCCTCAGGGCAGATTTCTTAATATTTGACACGCCAGGGCAGATGGAGATATTCCTCTTCAGAGCTCTTGGTCCAAAGCTGGCATCCTCTCTCAAGGGAAGGACAGTTTCCATATTTCTCATAGACCCCTTATTGATGAAGAAACGCAACGACTTCGTTGTATTGAAGATGTTCGGCCTAATCGTTGAGCTGAGGTTGGGCGTTCCCTCCATAGAGGTTGTAAACAAATCTGACCTCTTAGAGAAGGATTCTGTGAGGGCTATGGAGCAGTTCGCTGAGAAAGATGTTGGGCTTTCGGGTAGCTTGGCACATGAGTTGTACAGGATCGTTGACAGTCTAGAGAAAAAGAAGCGTACCCTTATGGTGTCGGCAGTTAAGAGCACCGGTCTCCTAGAATTATACAAAGCTATAGGCGAAGCATTCTGTGCATGCGGCGACCTGACCTAAAGTGTGGAGATTTCCATTTTTCTCCCCACGAATGCCTTGAAGATGTCGGTTCCGCTTATCAAGCCTATCAGCTGACCGTTTCCATTCCTAACCGCCAGCCTCCACACGTTCCACCTTCTCATGAGTGCCGCAGCCTTGGAAACATCCTCGTCAGCCTCGACGGTCAGCAGTGGTGCCGACATTATCGCGCTAAGGGACACATCCTTACCCAGACTGCCCACTGAAATGACCTTGTAAAGTATATCTCTCATCGTGACTATGCCTATCGGCACATCCCCATCAGTGATTATGAGGCTCCCGACGTTCGACTCCTTCATATACTTTGCAGCCTCGTATGCAGAAACCCTCCTGTCTATGGTTTTTAAGTCTGGGATCATCAGATCCTTAACTTTGGCTTGTGAGAGCAACCGGTTCAGAATCTTCCCACTCGGCGTCCTTGGTATACTGCTGACAAATTCGTAAATCCTTGGGACCTTGAAAGCAGCAAGATTGCTCCTGCAATAATCGTCCAATTCCTTCTCTGTAGCGGTGACGCCCTCTTTAAGAACTACGAATGCCTTTACGCTTTCTCCCCTGATGGGGTCGGGTATTCCCACTACAGCCACCTCTTTGACCTTAGGGTGGGAATGCAAAACTTCTTCTACTTCGCGCGGGAATACCTTGAACCCTCCAGATATTATCATCTCCTTCTTTCTGCCCACTATGTGGAGGTAGCCCTCCTCGTCAATCTTCCCCAGATCTCCTGTATGGAACCATCCATTCCTAAAAGCCTCCTCAGTCTCTTGAGGCCTGTTCCAATATCCCTTCATCACATTTGGGCCTCTCACAACGATCTCGCCAACCTCATTGGGAGGCAACTCTTTTTCCTCATCGTCGAAGATTTTGACCTCTACACCTGGTATGGGCTTCCCTACGGATCCTGGCTTTCTTTTCCCACGTAAGGGGTTGGAGGTTATCACAACTGCAGTCTCGGTCATCCCATACCTCTCAAGGATCTCGAAACCGTACTTCTCCTTGAACTTCTGCATGGCATCCACTGGCATTGGCGCAGATCCGACGGTCCACACCCTCATGCTGGAGAGATCATATCCCGCGCCGTCCAATTCTAGGAGTTTGATGTACATGGTAGGAACCCCCATAAAGACCGTACATCTGTATTTTGAAATCCCCTCCAGCACTTTTTTGGCATCGAACCTCTCGAGGAGAACCATGGTGTAGCCGCAATGGACCATCCCGTGGACCGCGATCCCCAATCCATGAACGTGAAACATTGGAAGAGCCATCATTAACCTGTCTTTATCCGTAAGTTCCCACAACTCGGAAACCGTACTGATGTTTGATATAAAATTGGAATGTGATATCATGGCTCCCTTGGCGCTGCCGGTCGTCCCTGAAGTGTAGCAAATGACTGCAAGATCTTCATCATTATTCATCACATTCGTCGGTTCATCGCCACTCTCTTCCAACAATCTGTAGAAAGATCTGCTCCCTTCAGGTGCATTGTTAGATGTTATGATTATCTCCCTCAAAGTCTTCAGCTCATCTCTTACCTCTTCTATGTAAGGAAAGTTGCTATCCGAAGTCACTATAGCCCTCGCCCCAGAATCGTTTACCATATGGACGAGCTCTCGTCTTCTGTACATGACATTTAGAGGCACGGTAACCCCCCCTGCCTTTATTATCCCAAAATGGGATATCACGAACTCTGGCGAGTTTTGCATGAAGATGCATACCCTGTCTCCCTTGGTAATTCCCATCTTGAGAAGAGCGTTGGCGAATCTGTTACTCATCGAGTTCAAATCCCTGAAGGAGTACTCCTTCTCGTTCCAAATTATGGCGGTTTTGCCTCCGAATCTTTCGGCACTCTTTGATAGCATCTGATCGAGTGGCATTTTGGGTCGTTCAATATCCGGCATAAAGATTAATAAGTGTTGTTAATAATTATAATTATCCCGTTATAATTTTAATGGGGTATATACACTCTTGTCTTCTCTTACCTCTCCCCAAAAGGAGATCATGGTTGCTTTGATAGAACTCTATGAAAAGAAGAAATCTCTCGTGAAGAGTAAGGACATAGCCTTTAAGACTGGCAGGGACGAAGGGACTGTGAGGAACATAATGCCTGTTTTGAGGGCTTTAGGACTCGTTGAGGCAGTACCTGGTCCCAAGGGTGGATACATGCCCACCAGCAAGGCCTATGAGAGCTTCAGTATACCAAAGCAGTTTCGCACACTGTCCGTTCCCATTCACCGTAGGAATGGGGAGAGCACAGGAGTCACGGTGACAGATATAATATTCAAGAGCGTCTACAGTCCCGACTTCTGCCAAGTCCTGATCAAGGTTGTTGGGGACGTGTCAAGGCTCGACCTTGGAGAGGAACTTGTAGTTGGACCAACACCCTCTGGAAGAATGGTGATCGAGGGGAAGATGGTGGGCAGAGACGAAATCCATGGAGAGATCTTGCTGGAAGTCATAAATATAATCAGTATCCCGAAGGAAAAAGTTAGAAACATCATGTCAAAGAGACTAGTGTCCATACACCCAAAGATATCGATAAAGGAGGCTGCTGGGATACTCTACAGAGAGTTCATAAGGGCTGCGCCTGTGATAGACGGCTCCTCGCTAGTTGGGATAATAACGAGCTCCGACGTGGCAAGGTGCGCCAGCGAGGACAAGCTCCACCTGCCCGTTGACGAGGCTACGAGCCGCAGGCCCGTCACGATCAGCATGGACGAGGATATACTGGAGGCCATGAATAGGATGCGCAGATCAAGCATCGGGCGGCTCGTTGTTGTGGACGGGGAGAATAAGCCCGTAGGAATAATAACTAGAACAGACCTCCTCTCCAGAATGCTGAAACCATTTGAGACTATCGAGAGCGCCGCAAAGCGAATCTGACTAATCTCATATCAACTCTTGGTGGCTAGGATCTCGGAGACCGCCTTTAGGTCTGGAGGGATCTCGACAGGTCTACCGCAGATCTTGATGACTTCTTCTGGGTCCTTCAAAAGGTGGCCTGTGCAGACACACACCACCTCGTCAGTCCTCCCCAATAATCCTTTTGAAACGGCCTTCTTAACACCGGCAACAGAGGCGGCGCTAGCGGGCTCGACGCCTATGCCCTCCAGTGTTGCTATTATGCGCTGGGCCTCCACAATCTCATCATCGGACACAGAATCGTAGAGTCCGTTTGACTCCCTTATTGCGTTGACTGCCTTAGGCCAATTTACAGGGTTGCCGATCCTTATAGCAGTGGCCAAGGTCTCAGGATGTGAAATTGGCACGAGTGCATCCAGATTCTTTCTGAGCATGTTGATGACAGGTGCAGCACCTTCGGCCTGAATGCCGAACATTCTCGGGAGCTTCTCAATTACTCCGGCACCCCTGTACTCTTTGAAACCTTTCCATATTGCTGAGATGTTTCCGCAATTCCCCATAGGCACAGCAACAAAGTCCGGGACATGCCCTAGCTGGTCTGCTACCTCAAAAGCTAGGGTCTTCTGACCCTCGAGCCTCCAAGGATTTACGCTGTTTAAGAGGTAAATCTCCATCTTCTCAGAGAGATCCATGACAAGCCTCAGCGCATCGTCAAAGTTCCCCTTTACTGATATTACCTTTGCGCCGTACATCAGTGCTTGGGCGAGTTTACCCATAGCAACTTTATCTGCTGGGAGAATAACATAGCACGTCAGACCTGCTCTTGCGGCATACGCAGAGAGAGAAGCCGAAGTGTTCCCTGTGGAGGCGCAGGCAACAGCCTTCGAGCCGAGACTCTTTGCCTTGGTCACACCCAATGTCATACCGCGGTCCTTGAAGCTCCCTGTTGGGTTTGCCCCCTCATACTTAATATAGAGCCTCTTCACACCTGCCCATTTGGTAAGCCTGTCACATCTGTATAACGGCGTGCCTCCTTCCCTGAGACTGATTATCTCTGAACCCTCTTCTACTGGCAAAAACTCTTCGTAGCGCCATACCCCTAATGGTCTCTTAGCAATCTCATCAAAAGATACCTTTTGGAGCTCTATCACAACCTCCAGTAAGGCTCCGCAACTCTTACACACGTAAATTATTTCATCGCTACTGTACTCTTTACCGCAACCTATACATCTCAACTTGGATTTAGGGAACAACCCTCACACCCTCTTCGACATTCCTGCGGACAGAGTAATCCGACTTGATCCCATCTTCGTCAAGAAGTGATTTGACCAAACTCCCTATCTCATTTCCTTTGTGGATGGGGCAGAGAGCGAATACTGAGGGTCCCGCCCCACTTATTGAGAAGCCATAGGCTCCTGCCTCTAGGGCAAGCTTTTTCATATCATCAAACTTGGGTATCAGCTTGGATCTTGCCCGCTCAACAATAATGTCGCCAGAGACTCCAGCGCCCATCAACTTGGGATCTCTTCTCATGAGCCCCACCAGAAGGTTGCCGAAAGCCTGTGTTTGTAACACCATTTCCTGTAGCGGCACACTATGAGGAAGGATCTGTCTGGCAAGTTTAGTCTTCTCCTCACCAATCTCCACTTTAGGTGTTATCACAACTATCTCAACTTCTCTTAGTGCCTCAAAACGGATAACCCTAACGGGTTTGAAGGATGAAATAAAAACCAAACCCCCAAACAGTGCTGGTGCAACATTATCGGCATGGGGGGAGCCACACGCTACCTTCTCACCCTCCATAGCACATTGGAGAACCTCTTCATCCTTCAGCGGCTTGCCCAGCAGAAGATTGACAGAGTAGGCGCCGGCAGCAGAGGATGCCCCGGAGCTGCCAAGTCCGCTTCTTGGAGGAACGCCCTTTACGACTCTCATCCCCAAATACAGATCCGTCTTTCCGGCTTTCTCCAAGACGGCTCTCCCTGCTACAATCGCTGAATTTTTGTTAGGCTCGCAGGAGATGCTCTCGGCTCC
>JBMFMY010000050.1:0-8206 GCA_049970435.1 Candidatus Methanomethylicaceae archaeon | reverse complement strand
TCTGCATAACTCGAGAGCTTCCAGCATTCTCTCTTCTTGTTCCTTCTTTGGATATAATCGGAACCTATACGTTAGCTGGACTCTTTGCATTTTTCAATCAGCCTTTTTATGACGTCTTCATAGGGTTCTCTACGGTGAACCTTTAGTTTGTCAAGTTTCTCCTTAATTTCTCTAGAAATGTGAATTGTAGTTCCCTTTTCAGACATATTCTTCTTAGATAATTAGCAATAACTACATATAAAAGCTTATAGGCTTTCATCCCCACCCTTTCGGATGGGGGCTTCCCGCCGACAAAGTTAAAAAAATGTGGCAACTTCTACGCGGTCAAAAATTCCGATATTGAAGGGGCCCTTATGTTTTAAAATGAGGAGTAAAATTGCGATTCAACGAGACTCCTCGACGTCCACAAGACCTTCTGATGTTATGGCAAATAGGCATTCGCTCTCCGGGTGCATTGGTGAATCTATTATCCTAGCTATCCTACGATTTTCCTTGGATTTCCTCAGCCAAATCCTGTAAGTGGATCCATGTGCGAGAATATTACCACCCGCAGGCTTGTTTGGGTTACCAAAGAAGACATCGGGTGCAGATTGGATCTGATTGGTCACGACCACCGCTATATTAAATATATCCGACATTCTGAGCAACTGGTGAAGATGTTTATTCAGCTTCTGCTGTCTAGGGGCCAGTGCTTCTCTTCCAGGATATTCAGACCTGAAGTGAGTGATCACAGAGTCAACAATAACGAGGCGAACATTATTTGCCGGGATCAAATTTGTAGCTTCATCTACTAAGAGTATTTGATGATCCGAGTTGTACGCTCTTGCGTATATTATGTTTCCTAGCGCCTCATCTGGATCTATGCCAAGTCCTTTTGCTATGCTCATTATGCGCTCAGGTCGGAATGTGCCTTCTGTGTCTATATATAATGCCCTGCCACTGAGGCCGCCCTTCTCGACAGGCAATTGTACAGTTACCGCTAATTCATGGCAGATCTGTGTCTTGCCAGACCCGAATTCCCCTATGAGTTCGGTGATTGCCTGTGTCTCTATGCCCCTGCCAAGCAGGTTGTCCAATGACTTTGTCCCGGTGGTTATGAAGCCAATATTGGCCCTCTTCGATAGAACGTCCTTTGCAGTTGTAAATTTTATGTTGAGTAGGGCTCTTGCATTTTGAGTAATCATAGAGGCTTTTTCTTCTGTGAGTTCTGCAATTTCAACGAGGGTGCGCGTGGGCGTTACTGCAAGAGCCTCGACTGAAGTTATTCCCACCGACCTCAACTTCTCTGCCGTGGCAGGCCCTACACCCTCCACATCCTCTAGTTCATGTCTTAGCGCCAACTCTCTCTTCTCCTAATTTAGAGGTCAGTCGGGGAGGATTTAAACCTTTCAATCATGCAGGTCGGCGGAGAAAATAATGAGTTTACAGTTTGTATTTTTGATTGAACCTAGAGCGGAAGGAGGGATAAGCGAAAATATAGAGAAATTTGTTCCAATTAAGTTTTGGTTTTTCAGTTTTGGCTACCGTCATTGGTTTTTATTTTTAGTTTTTCCTGTTTTTCTGACCGATTGAGAAGCCAGCATCGAATGCTTTCAGGTTCTCCTCCAAGAACCGGGGGATGTTTTCTTTTATGGCATCTCTCAGCAACTCGACTGAGAATGGAAGTGCCCCAGAGCCAGCCAAGACGCCAAGCATTACTATGTTCGAGGCAATGGGTATCCCTGAGTCTTTGGCCACCTGAGTGGCATCAAGAGTTATCACAGATCCTGCAACTTTACTGATCAGCGAAAGAATCTCATTTATATCCGGGTACACCGCTTTGCCTATATTCACTTCGACTGGGTAAACTGGTCTTGTATTCACAATCACAAGTCCGCCAACTCTCAGAAATTTTGCCACAGCTCTGAGGGCTTCCATCGGCTCAAAGCCCAAAACTACGTCAGCCTTGTGCTCTTCAACTAATGAAGCATAGATCTCTTCTCCTAACCTTATGTGGCTGAGGACCGGGCCTCCCCTTTGGGCTATGCCATAAACATCAGACACCCTGACCCTGTACCCAGCCCTCACTGCAGCTGCGCCTAGAATTTGTGCAGCTTTGACGTTCCCCTGTCCACCTACACCCGAGATGACTACGTTCAAGTCTCTTTCCATGAACATGAGATTCAAGCCTCCGATTCCTTTATTGCGCCGTATGGACAGACAGCGATGCAGACCTTACACCCTGTACACTCAAGGGCGTTTATGTAAGACTTTTTCTTTTTCGCATCGAAACCTATCGCAGGGCAGCCAAAGGCAGCCACGCAAGTCCTGCAACCGATGCACTTCTCCACTATAACCACACAAGGGATTATCTTTTCGCCTCTGCGTCTTGCATTTCTAAGATACTCTTGGGCACAAATCCTTCTAAAAATGACGACCGCCGGCCCTGGGAATCTAAGGGCCTCTTCCATAACAGCAACACTACTCTTCTGATCGTAAGGGTCAACGATCTTCACAAAATCAACTCCGCACGCAGCACATATGTCCTCAATTTTCACTTTTTTAGTTGGAGAGCCTGTGGCGGTCTGCCCGCTACCCGGATGAGGTTGGTACCCAGTCATTCCGGTGACATAGTTGTCAAGCACCATTATCTTTATGTTTGCTTTGTTGAAGGTGGCGTTTATGAGGGCGGGTATGCCAGCATGGTAAAATGTAGAGTCACCGATTGTGGCAATAACTGGATCTTTTATGCCTGTCTGAGCAATGCCGTTGGCTATACCGATGCTGCCCCCCATGCAGAAGACATCCTGCATGAATTTGAGGGGAGGGTACATGCCCAAAGTGTAGCACCCTATGTCGCCAATTGCCACGTATCGGGCTTTTGAAACAGTCCTCGTTGCCTTCTTAGCTGCATAGTAGGCGGCCCTATGTGGACAACCAGAACACATTGTGAGTGTCCTTGGTGTTAGGATTCTCGATGACTTCTCAATAAGCTCCAATTTTTCCCTCGGGGGTGAGTCATCGTACTCAAGACCAAGAAATGAGGATAAACCTTTTGCAACAGTAGAGAAGTTTAGCTCACCAGTTTGTGGAAGATGGGGCGAGAGTTTTCCGAGGACCTTAAGCCTTGGATTAACGTCCTTTGCCACTCCTAATAGGTGTTGTTCTATGAAGGGCTCACCCTCCTCCACTACCATTACCGAATCCAGATCTCTAACGAATTCTGAAACGGTATCCTTAGGGAAGGGATTTGTAAGACCAATTTTCAGCAGGTTGATTTTGCCTCTTAAACCGTTGTATTTGAGAAAGTCAAGTACATAGTTCAGTGCCACTGACGAAGAGATGATCCCTAGGGATTCGTAGGGTCCATCTGACGCTCTCTCCACTTTGAAGAGTGACTTCTTTTTTGCTAAATCCTCGACTTTTTTGAGCTTCTCGTGTAGGATATTGTGGAGAACAGGGATCACTTTTGGTCCGACTATACCATCTCCGAGAACAAAATCCCTGTAATAGTCATCGTGAAAATTGGGCTCAACGGAGTGGCGTTCTATTTCCCCCAGGACTACGTCCCCTCTTGAATGGCATATCCGGGTGACCAGCCTCAACATTACAGGGAGACGGATTTTTTCAGAGATCTCTGAGGCTATTCTGACGTAGTCTTTAGCCTCCTGGACGTCTGAGGGTTCCAGTGCGGGAATCTCAGCCATCAGAGCCATGTACCTGTTGTCTTGTTCATTTGCAGAGCTGTGCCCGGATGGATCGTCAGCAGACACGATTATAAGAGAGCTGTTGAATCCATGGTAGACTGCGTGCATGAGAGGATCAACAATCCAGTTTGCACCAATGTGCTTCATGGATGCCATTGATCTCTTGCCACAGAGCGCGCCTCCAATTGCTACCTCGAATGCGACCATTTCGTTTGTCGACCATTGAACGTGCATGTTGACTTCGTCAGCAACAAGCGCAAGTGTATCGATAATTTCTGATGCGGGAGTGCCAGGATAGGAGGCAGCGATTTCAATATTTGACTCTATAGCACCTCTTGCAACAGCCTCATTTCCAAGTAAGAGAACTCGCTCACCTGGAGAGTTTTTAGTTATAGGATGCTTCATTAACAGCACCTTGGAATGACTTTATTGAATTTACATAACATTATTAAAGTTTTATTGTGTGTGGAGTTTTATCATATGTGGCACCGATTTAAGTCTTTGAATGTCTGATTTTTATGGATGTGGATTAAATGGAGTGGCCGATAAAGTTAAATTCTGATTTTTAGTATAATTAGAGCAATTTGCTACTCTCGGAGGAATGCCTGGTGACCGTCTGCCAAACCCTTTAACTTGCTTTTGCGAGAGCACTGTACAACATCGGGATTGTAGCAAAATATTAGATGGAGGTTTGATTTTTGGATAAAATCAAAGTAGGGATTTTGGGATCCACAGGGTCTGTGGGGCAGAGATATGTCAATATGCTCGAGTCCCACCCTTGGTTTGAGATCGCTGTTCTATCCGCGTCCAGTGCTTCGGTGGGGAAAAAATACGCCGAGGCTGCCAAATGGGTTCTCGACAGCAACATGCCAGAGAGTGTCAAGGAAATGGTGATACAGCCTGCCGAGGCTGAGGCTTTAAGGAAGGAAGGTGTAGAGCTTGTTTTTTCAGCCCTTCCATCGGAAATTGCCAAGGTTGTGGAGTCTAAGATGGTCGAGGCAGGGTTCACAGTGGTAGCTGACACTAGCGCACACCGCATGGACCCTGATGTTCCACTTCTGATACCTGAAGTTAACAGCGAACATCTTGCAGCACTGAAGGAGCAGAGAAGAAAAGGGAAAGGAGTAATTGTCACAGGTCCAAACTGTACAACTATAGGTCTTGCAATGTCGCTGAGGCCGATTCAGCAGAGATTTGGGATTCGAAGGGTTCTAGTATCGACAATGCAGGCTCTCTCAGGTGCCGGATTTTTCGGAGTTCCTTCAATGGCAATACTCGACAACCTCATCCCTTACATCAAAAATGAGGAGGAAAAAGTTGCTCAAGAACTCCTGAAGATCTTGGGGGACTACAAAAATGGCTTTAGGTTTGCAAACATAAAAGTCGGCGCGAGTTGTCATAGGGTCTGCGTCTTAGATGGGCACACGGAAGCAGTCTTTCTCGAGACTCTTGAAGAAGCTACGCCTGAGGCCGTTAAGGAATGCATGAAAGAGTTCAGAGGAGAGCCCCAGAGGCTGTCTCTGCCATCTGCACCTGTTAAACCTATAATAGTTAGGGAGGAGCCTGACAGACCACAGCCCAGACTTGACAGACTCTCAGGTCATCCTGAAAGGGCAAAGGGCATGGCGACGGTTGTGGGTCGAATAAGGAGCGAGCCGGCTCTCGACAATGGAATTAAGTATGTCCTTCTTAGCCACAACACAATAAGAGGAGCAGCGGGAAACGCAATACTAATTGCTGAACTCTTAAAAGCTAAAGGGTGGATATGAGTTGACACTCTCCACGGCTGAGGCCGGGAGGTTCCCGGTTCTTCAGTTTTATGGCTTCATCATACTTTTATGGGCTGTGCCAAGGCAACCCATGGCGCAGGCATATAGCCCACGCCCCGATTGAGTATGTTAATGGCTCCGTTGTAGTCTTCTTTGCATGTGTATTTGCAGTTTTGGCATTTGAAGATGCTCCCGACCCGAAGCCCTTCATGCCCGCATTTATGGCATGTTTTGGGTGTGCCCCTCTCGCTTACTTTGATGACTCTTATTCCAAGCCACTTCCTTGTCTTGTATTCTATGAATTAGTTTATAGTATGGGGGGGCCGTTGTTGAGTTTTCTTTTAAAGCGCCTCCCTCAGCCGTTCTTATTCCTTTCAGGTTTCCAAGCACTACCATTGAGTTGTTTTCTAGTGCTTCATTGGCTCTGCTTATCTTGTGGAGGATGTCTCCTGTTATTCGCATTTCTTTTTGTCCTATCTTCTTTATCGTTTTGTAGGCTTTCTTTAGGTCCAGTGTCCGTCTAAGCCAGAAGTAGTGCCCCTTAACTCGCCTGAGCTCTTTTCCATAAACAGGTTCTCAAAAAAGCTAAGTGTATTGCAAAGTTTTTGCACCGGGTATCTTTCCCAAAGTTTCTTCAAACCAGATAATGGTCCTTGTAATGCCATCCTTTATTCCAATCTTTGGTCTCCAACCAAGATCTCTTTCGGCTTTTGATATGTCAGGCCTAGTCAACTCCACATCCCCTAACCAAGCCTTTCCTCCTCTTGCCACAACTTCCACATCTCTAAGACCCAATATTTCGAGCATAAGCTCCGCTATTTGAAAGACTGTATAGGATTCGCCAGATCCTATATTATAGGCCTCCCCCTGGCATTTTGCTCTTTCTGGTGCGAGCAATAGAGCCTCCACTGCATCGTCGATGTAAAGATAGTCCTTAAGTTGGTTTCCACTCCCTAGTAGCTCTAACCTCTTTTGATCTCGCAATAGTTTTCTATAGAGGTCGATCATGAGACCCTTGTTGTTCCTTGGACCATATATATTGAAAAGTCTAAGGATCACTGTTGGAACATTATATTGTTCACTGAAGATTCTACAATAATGTTCAGCAGCCATTTTGGAGAGACCGTAAAAGGAATAGGGCACTAGCACTTCGTCTTCTGGGGTAGGAATTTTTACAGCATTTCCATAAACTGTTGACGAGGATGTGAAGATAACCTTGCTCATCACCTCATGAGCGGCCCTCAACACGTTGATCGTCCCCTTTATGTTTATTTCCATATCTAAATCTGGTTGCTCCATAGAAAATGGAACAGATGATTGTGCGGCCAAATGATATATAATTTCACAGTCAGAAGATGCCTCTTTCAGGGCTGCAAAATCCCTAACATCGCCCTTTATGAATTCGGCCGCTCCTGTCTTCAGCAAATGGGATATATTTGAGATTCTTCCCGAGGATAGATCGTCAAAGATCTTGACAAGGTTCCCACTTTTTATGAGCTCTTCTGCTAGTTTAGCCCCTATGAAACCTGCTCCTCCTGTGATCAGAATTTGCAATTGAAGTCCCCCATTGCCTCCAATGTGTGAAAGCTTGTGAATAAATATTGTGGACCAAGTTTTTATGAGATAAATATTAATCCCACCACTGCGTCAACTCTCTAAAAGAACCGCGTGAAAGTGTCTGCCTTGAGGTACTTTACCAGTCCTTATAATTTCATCCATCAGGAGAACAGAAAGGTAAAGATATATGATACTACTTTGAGAGATGGGGAACAGACTCCCGGTGTTAAATTTACAAAGGAGCAGAAAGTTGAGATCGCCAGAAAACTAGACGAGGTCGGAGTGCATGCAATAGAGGCTGGTTTTCCTGTGATCTCAACATACGATGAAGAGGCGGTTCGTGCTGTCGCTTCAGAGAGACTCAATGCGGACGTGCTTTGCCTCTGTCGGTCTAAGCAGAAGGACATAGATGCGGCTCTTAGGGCGGACGTGGATGGTGTAATAGTATTTTTGGCAGTCTCCGATCTTCATCTGAAGTACAAATTGAAGATGGATTTAGCTACAGCCGTGAGTCAGGCAGCAGCTTCTGTGGAGTATGCCAAAGATCATGGGCTCTTTGTGCAACTCTCTGCAGAAGACGCGACCAGAACCTCTTTAGACTCTTTGATTGCCCTCTACACTGCTGTTAAAGAAAGAGGCGTTGATAGGCTAGGGATCGCGGACACAACTGGTTGTATAAGACCAAAAGGAATGGTGTATTTGGTTCAGTCCATAAGGAAAGTTTTTGACACTGAGCTGTCGGTACATTGCCATGATGATTTTGGACTTGCGGTTGCAAATTCGCTGGCTGCTTATGAGGCGGGGGTAGATGCCATTTCAGTTTCTGTTAACGGTATTGGAGAGAGATGTGGAAATGCCGCACTAGAGGAAGTTGTTATGGCAATGTATGCTCTTTATGGGGTAGACCTAGAGCTCAAGACAGAGCTATTGCGCGAGCTTTCACTGATGGTTTCCAAGTATTCTGGCGTCCCAATCCCCATAAACAAGGCAGTCGTCGGGGAGAATGCTTTCAGGCATGAGTCGGGCATACACGTTGCTGCTGTGATGAAACATCCGTTCACATATGAGGCATACGATCCTCAGTTGGTGGGTCAGGAACGTAAGTTGGTCTTTGGAAGGCATTCAGGAACAGAGAGCGTGAGGGAAAAGTTAGCTGCCTGCGGAGTGCAGGTTGGCGAAGACGAATTGGCCGAG
>JBMFMY010000049.1:0-8355 GCA_049970435.1 Candidatus Methanomethylicaceae archaeon | reverse complement strand
CTACCGATAGGATCAGAGCTGATAGATAACGGCGGTCTCGTCAATTTTGCGAAGAGGGTTCTCGCGGAGAGGGCAAAAGGTGGTTGAAGAGAGCGCCGCTCGCCAAATATATGCAACGGCTCTATCCAAAAGAGCGAAGATTGCAATAGGCTTGGATCCTGAAATTCCCTCGTCTGAGAGGGTTATGAATTCAGCTTTGTTTGCAAAGAGAGAGGGATATGCAGATCCGATCTTGGTCTCAAAGCGGGATTCGCGTCCTCCAGAGGTTGCAGAGGAGGTCCCTCTATCGATTGCAGAATTTCCTGAAAAAGCATTAGTTAGAATGCTCTCCGATGGAAGTGTTGACGCGGCCGTGAGAGGGAACCTGAGTGCCAGGGCAACCCTTCCAATCCTCAAGTCAGCATTTAACTGCAAGAATCTGTACCGCATAACCTTGATGGAGATTCAAGGAAGGCTTGTCATGCTTGCCCCGGTGGGAATAGATGAGGGGGACACTCTCAAGGACCTTGTGAACTTTGCCATGAAAGGGTTGGATGTGGCTAAACTTTTGGGGATGCGCTACAAAGTTGGCATAATATCTGGAGGAAGGCTTGAAGACTCCGGTCGGAGCCCCAAGATAGATGGCCTTCTAGCGTTTTGCAACTCATTAAAACAAAAAATAGAGGAGTTGGGGTTGGAGGCAGAAAACTTTGGAATTGAAATTGAAAGGGCGGTGAAATCAGGGGCGGCTATGATCTTGGTCCCCGACGGGATAATCGGCAACATCATATTCAGGTCGCTAGTATTGGTTGCTAATATTGATAGTTTTGGTGCTTATGCCTCTGCTTTGCCAAAAGTGTATGTTGACACCTCGAGGGCAAAAGAGAGCTATCTTCTTCCTTTGGTCTTTGCAAGTGCTATGTCCAAAAAAACCAAATGATTATATTGGCTAAATCCAGATTTTTAAGCCTCTGATGCAATCTGCAACCACAGTGCCAAAGAATCAAGCGTTTCGAGAAAAATGGCGGTACAGTCGAGAAAAATGGCGGTACAGTTACCGGCCGGCAAGTGCCTCAGGCGACAAATAAAAATATTTCCATAACCCTGAATGGTTAGGGGTCTTGAAGTTGGGTAGCACTGCCGTGGAGAAGATAATATCTAAAGCTGTTGGGTATGAGGTACATGCGGGAGATTTTGTGGAAGTTGATGTCGATTTCGCTTATTTTCACGATGGAACGGGACCTTTGATAATCGACGCTCTGAATGAAATGGGCGTTAGGCGGATATTTGATCCCGATAGAGTCGGAATTGTTTTTGATCATTCGGTCCCACCATACAGCGACCAAGCCGCTACTTTACAAGCCAAAGTGAGGAGGTTTGCCAAGGAACAGGGCATATCCAAATTTCATGATCTCGGAGAGGGCATATGCCACCAAGTAATACCTGAGAAGGGCTATGTAGCTCCAGGCATGATAGTTGTGGGAGCAGATTCGCACAGCTGCACATTAGGAGCGTTTGGGATCTTCTCAACGGGCATGGGCGCAACAGATTTAGCGTACATCCTTGCAACGGGCAAGACGTGGCTCAAGGTTCCTGAGACCTTGCGCGTGAAGTGTAATGGAAGGCTTGGCAAGGGGGTTTCCTCTAAAGACTTGATCCTTGAGATCGTGAGAATTGTTGGAACTGATGGAGCAACATACAAGGCTTTGGAATTTGCTGGAGAGGCGGTTAGGGCAATGTCACAGTCCTCAAGAATGACCATGTCGAATATGGCTGTAGAGATGGGAGCTAAGACCGGCTTCATAGAAGCTGACGAGAAGACCATAGAGTTCTTGGGCAGGGGTGGAGAAGTACTCAGAACTGATGTAGATGCTGAAACCATAAACCTGGAAGTTTCTGCCTTGGAGCCAAAAGTCGCCTGTCCGGGCAGCGTGTCAAATGTAAAGTCAGTATCTGAGGTCGAGGGTCAACCAATAGACCAGGCTTTCTTGGGTTCCTGTACAAATGGTAGATATGAGGACCTTTTTGAGGCCGCCAAGATCATAAAAGGAAAGAAAGTGCACAGGGATACGAGGTTTATTGTGATACCAGCTTCAAAATCAGTATACATCAGAGCGCAAAAAGAAGGACTAATCGATGTATTTTTGGAGGCAGGGGCAATAATAGGGGTTACAGGTTGCGGTCCTTGTCTGGGGGTCCATATGGGGGTTCTAGGAGAAAATGAAGTGTGCATATCCACCTCCAACAGGAATTTTATTGGAAGGATGGGTGCCAGGTCTTCTGCGGTATATTTGGCATCCCCTCAGACAGTTGCAGCCTCCGCTGTTAGCGGATATATAACTGACCCAAGGAGGTACATGTAATGATAAAAGGAAGGGTGTGGAAGTTTGGGGACGATGTTGATACAGATGTTATAATACCAGCAAAGTATCTGAGATCCGTGGATAAGTCGATCTGGCCAAAACATGTTTTAGAAGGTCTCGACCCTTCTTTCAGTTCTAAAGTCAAACCAGGCGATCTGATAGTGGCGGGGAAGAATTTCGGGTGCGGTTCAAGCAGAGAGCAGGCGGTACTGGCTATAAAGTGGGCAGGAGTCTCAGCCGTGATCGCAGAGTCTTTCGCCAGGATCTTCTTCAGAAACGGCATTAACAATGGGCTGCCATTGATCGAGTGTAAGGGGATAAGCAAGGCCGTGGATGACGGAGATATAATTGAGATCGATCTTGAAAAAGGCGAAGTCCACACTAAAAGAGGCACACTTAGGACCGCGCCTCTGCCACCTTTCCTGCAGGAAATATTGAAGGCAGGAGGACTTGTAGAGTATTACAAGAAGAAGGTGCCTGCTACTCTTGCCTGAAGATCTGAAGACTGCTGACGTAGTTATAAAGGCCCTAGAGAGGCTTGGATTTTCGGTGGCATTCGGCATCCCTGGAATGTGGTCGCTCCCTCTCTATAATGCCCTCTCCGAATCCAAGATACAACATGTACTTATGCGGCACGAGCAGAATGCAGCATATGCAGCGGATGGTTATGCTAGAGCATCCGGAAAGGTGGGGCTATGCATAGGAACGGCTGGACCGGGAGCGGTAAATATTGCAGCGGGAATTGTCGTTCCATTCAAGGACCACTCCCCTGTAATGGCCATGACTGGTCAGGTTCCGACTTATGAGAGGGGCAAGGATTGGGCTGAAGATCTGGATTTAGAGGCTATATTCTCGCCTATAACCAAATTCGCCACGCAGATATCTGAGCCAACAGAGGCTTACGATATTGTATGCAAGGCTTACTCCTCTTGTCTAGAGGGATGTCCAGGACCTGCATATGTGGGAATACCAGGGGATCTCCAAAAGCGTTTATCTAAAGACAAGGGGTACGTGCCCATTATATCAAAAGTTGAGCCTGACCCATATGCCTTGCAAATCGTGGCAGATTTGATAAACGAGGCCAATTCGCCGCTCATAATCGCAGGATGGGGGGCGATCCTCTCCAATTCCTCTGAGCTTGTTATCCGCCTTGCAGAACTTATTGACGCTCCGGTTGTCACTTCTATGATGGGGAGGGGTGCCATCCCGGAGGATCACCCATTGTCTCTCGGTCCTGCAGGAAGGAGGGGCTCCTACTATGCAAACAAGGCCTTGTCTTCTTGTGATCTCTTATTAGCACTCGGTTGCAGGTTGACAAACCTGACATTGGGAAACTCGAAGATAAACTGTAAAATAGTTCAAGTCGATGTAGAAGACAAAAACTTTTCACTCTTCTCAAGCATAAAGGTGAAGAGCGATGTGTCTTTATTTATCGAGTCCATCCTCCCAAAGATTAAGGCAAGACAACGCCGCCATATTACTAAATCCGTAGAGATTGAAAAGTGGCACGGTGCTGCAGTAAGTTTTGCGAGTGCGATAGCAAAAATATCAGATGCCACATTCACTATTGATATTGGGCAGCACACGATATGGTTTATGCGTGCCTTAAAGGTCAGGCGGCCCAGGCAGGTTATATTCTCCGGCAACCTATCAGCGATGGGATACGCCCTGCCTGCATCCATAGGGGCCAAAATTGCAATCCCAGATCGGAAAGTTATTGCAGTTATGGGAGATGGAGGATTTCAGATGTCATCCTCGGAACTCTCAACCATCAAAGAGAGCAACTTGGCAATTGCATTATGCATATTTAACAACCAGTCCCTCGGTCTTATCAGACAACTTCAGGAGAACGTTTATCATAAAACATATGGGGTGGATTATGTAGCCCCACCAGATTATCAGAAACTTGCAGACGCATACGGTATAGAAAGCATTATTGCGTCCTCCCCCGATGATGTGAAGAAGGTGCTTGAAAGCGCCCGCGAGCCGATCTTGATTGAGATACCGATACCAAAAAGCGAGGGCGTTGAGCTTACAAGACCTAGAGTATTAGAAGATAAATAACCGATGTTGAGATAATAAAATGACCTCTTATGGACTTGTTGAGCAAGGATGATTTGCAGAAGTTACTTTCTAAGAAGGCTTGGGTATCGCCACACAACAAAGTGGTCGCAGTAGTAGATGAGAAGGCGGGCGTGATCGAGCTCATTGAAGATCACGCGCGCGGGACGTGTTTTGGAGGATCTGCGTGGTCTCTCTACCACTACACCAAGAACAGCCCGTGTGTTTTTTGGTCAAAGAGAGAGGGGGCGCGCATATTCTACAAAATCCGTCCTTCACAATCTGAGGCCTCTTCTTCGCTGACGCCCAGTTATCGGCCTGCGTCAATAGAGTCTGCGGCTCTCGAAGGGAGCAAGATTAGAGTCACTTATTCAGGTCTGGCAGGAGCAGGTGTAGCGGCTTTAACTAGAGCTTTGGCAAAAGGGGTCGATGAGGTCGAGATAAAGGATTGGGGAGGGGGCAGCAGACTTGGGAGGGCTACGATAACTATCCCAAGGAAGGAGAAGGTTATAATTGGTGTTGATGATACCGACAGGAAAGATGAAGGGGCAACTTGGTCGCTTATCAATGAAATTGCATACAGCCTTTCTTTTGAGATGGATGTAGATTACCTAGAGCACTCCATAGTTCAGCTATATCCACAAAATCCTTTTAAGACGCAAAATTGTGTCTCCATATCTGTTTCCTTTGCAGTATTTCCTGATCAAAAGTCCAAGTTCATAAATGCCTTCAGAGATAGGTTAAAGGAGACGACGCTGTCGGACGAGACTGGCATGGCAATCATGCATGGTATAATGGTCGATGATCGCCTAATGATCTTCGGTAAGAGGGCAAAATTGGGGATGGTATCGTTGGAGGAGGCTTTTGCGGTGGCTTCGGAGTGTGGAATAGAGCTCATAAAAATCAGTGGTAGCAGGGGGCTGATAGGCGCACTTGCTGCCATACCATTTGTTGAAATTCCTGATGAGGCGGTCAGGCTTCAGGGTGAGGGGTAACCATGTACGAATTTATAGTAGTGGGCTCAGGAGCAGGAGGTGCGACGATAGCAAAAGAGTTGGCAACAAAGGGCAGGAAATTGCTTCTCATAGAGGGTGGCAAGAGTGTTCCAACAGAACGTGCTTCTGAAACATACAGAATAATTCCTTCAGGTGTCGAGGTTTGGCAAACCGTATGTTTAGGCGGCACTACTTTGGTCTCCATGGGAAATGCAGTAAGAGGATCTGACGCGGCACTTATAGATTATTATCTTGAGACAGAAAGAGAATTGGGTGTGTCTTTAGTTCCAGAGTCACACATGGGAAGAGGGACAAAACTTCTACTCTCTGTTTCAAACAATTGGAGGGTCATGCCAAAAGCCATTGATTTTTCCATATGCAGAAGCTGTGGCAAGTGTGCTTACGGATGTCCCTATGGTGCTCGGTGGGATGCTAATGTATATCTTCAGAAAGCTAAAGTTAGCGGAGCCCACGTCTTGACGGAGACTCAAGTAAAGAGGGTTCTTATAAAGGGCGAGAGGGCTGTCGGAGTTGAGACTTTTGATGGTAAGGTGTTCAAGGCGCACAATGTAGTATTGTCCGCTGGTGCGATCGAGACGCCAAGGATTCTTAAGAGGTCTGGTATCGAAGGTGCAGGGTCTGGTCTGTATGTTGATACATTCATAACTTTGGGAGGCATTAAAGAGAACGTCGGTCTTAACTGCGAACTCAATATGGGATTATTTATTAAGAGAGAAGGATATCTCCTATCACCGCATTACTCTTCGTTTCTTTTGCCATATTTGTCCAGCAAAGGCTGGAAGGCAGGTCCAAAAGACGTCTTGGGGATAATGGTCAAGATAGCCGACGAGCCGACAGGCATAGTTGAGGATACGCGTATCATAAAGGGGCTCTCAAATAGGGACGTTGACCTTCTTTATAGAGGGAAGGAGGAGGCTGAGGAGATCCTCCTTCGGGCTGGTGTTGACTCAAAGAGCATTGTCTCAACATACCCAAGAGGGGCACATCCTGGAGGTACTTGTATATCTTTGATAAAGGGCTTCGAGCCCGTTATTGATTCGCTATATATATCTGATGCCAGTGTGATCCCCGGTCCTTTGGGAATCCCGCCGATGTTGACAATAATTGCAATGTCGAAAAAGTTGGCAGCGATTTTGACTGGGGTGGCTTAGATCTTCGTATGCAGGGATACTGAAAAGCATGGGTTCAGCTTATTGATCTTAGAACCTCGAATATTATATTGGACATTTTCTCGAGATCTGTCTCCTGTACTAATGGGTTGACAGGCAAAGACAATACTGTCTTTGATGCCGTTTCACTATTTGGCAAATCGAGATTTCCATAACCAAGAGACATATAATAGGGCAACTTGTGAACGGGTGTCGGATAGTAAACTGTAGCACCGATACCTTCCCTTAGCATCCTCTCTCTAACTTTTTCTCTAACTTTCTCGCTCAGAAACCTAACCGTAAAAAGATACCAGTTATGGACGGAGTTATCAGGGACTTTTGGCAAAATCAGGTTAGCTTCTTTTAATTTCTCCATCAAAAGCCGAGCATTTTTGGCTCTCGCCTCGAGGAATTTCGGCAATTTTTTCAGTTGGACGATGCCTATTGCAGCTTCCATTTCGGGCATCCTAAAGTTGCCGCCCAACAATTCAGAATCATAACCCTTTATCTGTCCGTGCGTCCTTATTCTCCGTAGTTTCTCCCCGAGTGCCCGATCGTTGGTAATTATTGCACCACCCTCCCCTGTTGTCATAACCTTCCCAGGGTAAAAGCTTAGACAGCCCACGTCTCCGAGCGTGCCAGCCATCCTGCCTTTATAACAGGCTCCCTGGGCCTGGCAAGCATCCTCTATCACACCGATTCCATGCTCTTCAGCAACCTCTCTTATTTCATCCATATCTACCGGCAGGCCGTAAAGATCTACAGGGATCACAGCTTTGGTTCTACTTGTGATAGCTTTTCTGAAGGCTTCCGGGTCCATATTATAGGTCTTCAGGTCTATGTCGACAAATACAGGCTTCGCGCCGATCAAAAGGACCGCCCCAGCGGTAGCTGAAAAAGTGAATGAGGGAACGATAACTTCATCCCCTGGTTTTATGTTTAGCGCCAAGAGCGACACTTGAAGTGCAGCAGTTCCTGAGTTTACCACAACTGCATCCCTAGCACCCATAAAATTTGCTAATTCCTTCTCAAAAGCTCTTACAAAACTTCCTCCTTCCGCTGAGGCATTGGTAAGAGCGCCACTTTCGAGAACTTTAAGAACAGCCTCCTTTTCTTCATCTCCCAAGAGCGGTTTGTTAATTGGAATCAACGAGCTCACTTCCACTTATTGGCGTTTCCATGTATAATATAGGTGGGCCCGGAGGGATTTGAACCCTCGACCAACAGGTTATGAGCCTGTCGCTATAGCCGGACTAAGCTACGGGCCCTCGATGAAAAAAGAGGGCACAGCCAAAATTTATTCCTTTTGGGTCTGAGAGACGAGCCCAGAATACTCTTTCTTGAAGTCTTAATAGAGTTGGCGCCGCGGGAAGGACTCGAACCTTCGACCAACGGGTTAACAGCCCGTCGCTCTACCGAACTGAGCTACCGCGGCCCTATAGATGACCAACTAAAATTACTATTAAACTTTTACGCCGCCTCAGAGATCATCTTCAACTTCTTGGGGAGGTATTTATCAACAATGGCGCTGAGGCCGTGCGCACTAAAGCTCTCGAGCTCTGCTCTCCTCTTTGTTTTCTTAAACTCCTGAAGTTCGCTTTGCCACTCAAAGTCCCGGTACCTGAGGTCTTCCTCTAAAAGTCTAATCCGCTCCTCGTCGAGCTTTGTGAGCGGGAAAGATGGAAGGTTGAACCTCTTGATATCGGTCGCCCATAAGCCAACCCACTTTGCCTCAGGGGTTGTCAGTTCCCTCAAGTGTGCTGCGTTGGCCGACCCCCTAATTATAAC
>JBMFMY010000048.1:0-8436 GCA_049970435.1 Candidatus Methanomethylicaceae archaeon | reverse complement strand
CATCGCCGACCCAATAAAACTATATGATTGTGCTCCAGTTGGGGACGGTGCTGCTGTTGTAATTCTATGTCCTCTAGAAGAGGCCTCAAAATATTCTGATGTTTATGTGGAGATTTGTGGGATTTCTGGTGCCACGGACACTATAAATATTTCTTCAAGGGACGATTTACTCTCATTAAAATCTACCGTTGTTGCAGGAATGAAGGCTTACAAGATGGCAAAAATGACACCTGCTGATATAGATGTTGCAGAAATACATGATACTTTTACAATTACTGGCGTACTTTCTTTGGAAGACCTGGGTTTTGCTGAGAAAGGGAAATTCGGTAAAATGCTCAACGAAGGTGCTTTTGAACCAGGCGGGGTGGTAACGATAAATCCAAGCGGTGGTTTAAAATCAAGAGGGCATCCTGTTGGTGCAACAGGCATATATCAAGCAGCAGAAATAACAATGCAGTTAACTGACCGTGCTGGTAAAATGCAAGTGCCGTCCGCTGAGGTGGGATTGATACAGAACGTAGGAGGGTCGGGCTCCAACACATATGTCGCAATTATGAGGAGGTGTAGGTGATGTCTGTATCAAGGTATTGGCGAGAGATTCCTGAACGGACAAGATTAGAAGGACAAAAATGTGCCTCTTGTGGGAACGTCAACTATCCTCCTAGAGCAAGATGTTTGAAGTGTGGTTCTAGTGCTCTTGAACCATACAAATTGCCAGAAAAAGGGTCTTTGATCTCATTTACTGTAATACGAAACCCGCCGTCAGGCTTTGAGCGATGCGCCCCTTATGTTTTAGGGTTAGTAGAACTAAAGGACGGGACCAGAATAACTGCCCAGATCACAGACGTGGAGTTAGATGATTTAAAGATCGGGATGCCTGTTGAGTCCGTTTTTAGAAAGATCTTGGAAGATGGCGATGCTGGAATTATTTGTTATGCGATAAAATTCAGACCTGTGTTTTCTAATACCTAAATTTTTTAGTCACATATTCACAAATAACCTTTGGTGTGGCATGTGCAAAACAACGATCTCTTAGAGTCCATTCTTTCCTCTCTTTCTAATGAGGTTAGAGTTGAAATATTGAAGACAATAAGTAGAGAGGGGCCTTTATCATTCACCGAGATGATGGAAAAACTTCAAATGGATCCAAAAACAGACGCTGGAAAATTTGGCTACCATCTTAGGATGCTCACTGATGCTGATCTTATAAAATCTGATGAGAGCTCTGGAAAATACTATCTAACAATATTGGGACAAGAAGTTTCCAACTTTATTTATGGTGTTGAAGATGCCATAAGAAGAAAGAAAGGCGATATGTTAGTTAGAACATCAAGCCTAACAATCGAGCCTTTTGACAGAAAGAAAATAATGGATGCCCTCATGCGCGAGGCAAACGTTCCAAGAAAATTGGCTGACACAATATCGAAAGAAGCCGAGGATCGATTGAAAAAACTCCAAATTAGGTATCTAACGGCGGCACTTATAAGAGAATTTGTCAACGCAATTTTATTGGAGAAGGGCTTAGAGGAATACCGTCACGTTTTAACAAGGTTGGGTCAGCCCGTTTATGACGTTACTATGAGTATTAAAAACGCCTCACTTCATGGTTACCCCTCACCTGAAAACATACACTCCTTGGCTGGAGATGCGGTACTTGAAGAATATATGTTGCTAAAAGTTCTTCCAAGAACTATTGCGGACGCACATCTATGTGGCGCCATACATCTGAACAATGCAAATTATTGGGTTCTCAGACCAGCGAATATATTCCATGATATACGCCCAATACTAACTGGCAAGATTGCACCTGATGGTTGTGGATTAATTCTGCCCAATCACTATTCTCCAAAAAGTTTGAGAGGGGCACTTCACGCAATAAACTGTTTGGTGAAAGCATCATCAAGTTTTGTTTCATATTCACAATCAATACCTTTTTTTAACATATTCTTAGCCCCTTTTGTTAGAGGAATGTCCAAGGAAGAAGTAAGTGCTGCTTTAAGTGATTATGTTTACAATTTGAATACAATAGTGGGCGGCTCCCTAAACGCCCATCTGTGTTTAGAACTTGAATTGGGCACACCTCCCTTTTTAGAAAATGTTAAATATGTTGGGCCTGATGGGACTACCGGATTTTATAGCGATGTTTTTGAAGAATCAATCACTCTCTTTAACTCTCTTATCGAGGTTCTCAAAAAACCGGATGGTTCCGCCAAACCATTAATAAACCCTGCATTGTTTATAAAGATAAGGAAAAGATCTATTGTTCTTGAGGAATTACAAAAATGTCTAATAAATGCTTATGAATTGGCAAGGATTTGGGGTAATGTTTATTTTGTAAATCAGGCTCCAGCATGGCAAACTGAAAATGTAGCATACAACTTGGATCTTTCGAGAGTCGACTCAAGCTGGAAAGATTGGGATTACGGCTCATTAAGGGTGGGGGTATTGGATAATGTTACCATAAACTTGCCCAGAATTGCCTACGAATCTAAGGGTGATGATGATCGACTTAAAGAAAGAATCAGAGAGCTATTGGAGTTATGTAGGGAGGCTCTCTTCATTAAAAAACAGGTTTTAGAGGAGCGCATATCTTCTGACAAACTTTTACCACTCTTCAAAGAGCCTGTTGAGGGGAGCAGTTATTTCAGACTCGCTGACTCTCTTGGAATAATTAGCTACGTGGGTCTGCCCGAAGCGGTTAAATATCATACTGGTTTTGAAATGACAGATAGCGAAGACGCCTTGAAGTTAGCAAAAGAACTTGTTTCGTTGATAGACAGATATACAAATCAAATTTCTCCGTCATTAAGACTAGGTGCCTCCAGCATAACTTTCGAGCCCACTGCTCAGCGCCTCACCCATTTGGATTATGTAAGTGGTTACCTCAAATCAAAGAGTACACAGTATTACACAGAGCATTCTAATCTACCATTAAATACTCCAATCGAACTTAAAACAAGATTAAAAATAGAAGAGGAATTCCAACAATTCACAAAGGGCGGTCATCTATTTGATATAAGGCTAAGTGAGCCTTTCCCCACAGAGGAGGTCTTGGCAAATTACACCAAACGAATTGTTGAAACCACCCGTCTTGGGTTATTCACATTCACAAGAAATTATACATACTGTTGGCGATGCAGATCCATTTCATACGGATTGTATTCCAGATGCCCTGAATGTGGATACGACGGTGACAGACTTATGATGTATACAAAAGTGTTCGGAAAAATCAAGCCATCAATTGTTTGGAGTCCAGAGGAAAAAGAGTTTGCTTTGAGAAGCCAAGATCTTGTTCTTTAACCTTTGACTGAGAGCAGCATTATGGCCTGAGCAAGATCCCCTTTTGTACTCTCTAGGGCTTTTTTTGCCGCCTCGATACTCGCACCTGTTTGGGCCGCCACCAGTTGCACATCTTCGTCAGAAATTTCTATTTTAGCTTCCTCTGTTTTTTCTTCAACAGCTTCGCCTATAACCTGATATACTTTTTGCCCTCCAACCTTCATTATTGTAACCTGTGGATCAGCTATTACTAGGTTTTTATCCTTCATTGTAAATGTAACTTTTATAATCCCTGGAAGCTCTTCGATCTCCATTCCCATTCTCTGCATCATTCTTTTTGCTTCTCTGGGGCTAATCCTCCTCATTCTCTGCTCCCTCTCCCTTCCTAATTTTTACGGCAACTCCATTTTTAAAGCGTTTCATCTCAAACCCAGCTAAGACTGCCTTGCCTACAGCTATGATGTTGCCTTCTTGATCACTAACAATGACTTCTTCACCAGGTCTAATCTCTGGGTCGCAATCAATAACATGTTTTGCAAATAAGTTCCTCCCCTTTTTTAAAAAATCTATTACATCCTCCCTTGGCAGCACTCTATATTTAGGTGGAGGAATTATTGAGGTCAGACGTTTCGCCCCTTCCAGGCTTAGAGCCAGATACCCGTCTTTGGGTCTCAGGGTCGCTAAAAGCTGATTTCGATAGTATATGTTCTTCACTTTACCAGTTTTCTTTGATCTAATTACTGAAACAATCTCTGGAAAAAGAAGAGATCCACAACCTCTACCAAACTGAAAATCAGCAACAGCTCTTATTCTTATCAGCTCCTCCTGACTTATTGGACTACAAATATGTTCCACTGAGGACACCTTTCGCACCTCCTCTCCTTAGGATCTTCTCTATGGCTTTGAGGAAATCTTCTCTTATTATATGATCTCTGTTTTCTCGAATAGCAAACATGCCTGCCTCAGTACAGATGGCTTTTATGTCAGCTCCTGTGGCACCTTCCGTAATTCGTGCAAGCTCTTTTACATCAATTTTTGAAACATTCATTTTTTCTATGTAGATCTTGAAAATTGCCTCCCTTCCCAATTGGTTTGGAGCGGGTATCTCTATTACTCGATCAAACCTTCCAGGTCTAAGGAGCGCAGGATCTAAAAGGTCGATTCTGTTGGTCGCCCCTATTATCTTCACATCACCCCTTGTGCTGAAACCATCAAGCTCGCTGAGTAGCTGAAGCAAAGTCCTTTGAACTTCTCTCTCACCACTCACATTGATATCTGCCCTTCTGCCGCCTATGGCATCTATTTCATCTATAAAGACTATAGTTGGGCCCTTAGATCTCGCAAACTGAAAGAGCTCTCTAACCATTCTGGCCCCTTCTCCTATGTATTTTTGTACGAGCTCCGAAGCTACAACTTTAATGAACGTGGCTTTGGTCTGACTGGCAACAGCCTTCGCCAAAAGCGTCTTGCCACAACCAGGCGGCCCGTATAGAAGAACACCTTTGGGAGGCTCTATGCCTACCTTTTCAAATAACTCAGGCTTTAGCAAAGGAAATTCAATCAGCTCCCTGATCTCTCTAATTTGTTCGTCTAATCCACCTATGTCGCTATAGCTCACTTTCGGAGATTCTAATACTTCCATAGCCTTCACATAAATATCTAGCGGGTCGGGCAAGATCTCCAAAACTGCAAAGTTCCTCTGACTCAGCGCCACCCTCTTCCCTGGAGAGAGTTTGCTTGGATCTATTGTTTTTAGTACGTTGACGATTAAAGATGGTCCGGTTGAACTTTTTACAACGACCCTTCCATCTTCTAAGACATCTGTAATGCTGCCCTCGATATATGGTGGGACTGTCAACTTCTCTATTTCCTCTCTCAGAATTTGAATCTCTCTTTGTAGCCTATCCCTTTCAAAATACCAGTCCCTTCTCTCCGCTTCTAAATCCAGAACCCTCTGCTCAAGCTTTCTTAGTTGTGTTAAGAGGGACATCCCCTCATCCTTTATATCTCCGTCCAAGCTCATCTCTTCTTCACCAATTATGCATATAAGTTTCAGTGCCTCCAGAATAGAATGGGAACGGTGCCTTTTATGAATTGTGAGATCTGCGGTAAAAAAATTCTCGCAAAACCTGTACAGATATCCATCGAGAGGTCCATATTGACTGTTTGCCAAAATTGCTCGAGGTATGGAACCATAATCGATAAAAAAACTGTTGCGAAAATGACGCAGACCTTGCAAAAGCCCAGCACAAAAATTAAATCAAAACTCGCTACAAAAGCAAAATTTGAAGAGTTTACATTGGTCGATAATTATGGAGAAGTCATCAGGCAAGGACGCATTTCATTAGGAATTTCTAGGGAAGATTTTGCTAAAAAGTTGGGTGAAAAAGAATCCGTAATTAGAAGAATAGAGGCCGGTGAAATGTATCCTCCAGCTGATCTTACATCTAAGATAGAGCGCCTCCTTAAGATAACTTTGAGAACAAAAGTAGACGAGTCCTTTAAAGGAGATATTCCAACATCAGGCTCACTTACTCTGGGCGACGTCGCAATTCTAAAGGAGGGTAGAAACGATTAATTTTGAAGAGGATGGAGTTGTTTTAATAGAAGTTAAAGAAAGGCAACAACCGAGTGGGCTTACAGAACTGCGGCTTTTATCTGAAGCAGCAGGGTATACCGTACTAAGAGAATTTCAACAAAATAGACTCTGTGATCCCTCTTTCTGTTTGGGTAAAGGTAAGGCGGAGGAAATTGCCTTATCAATTAAAAATCTGAAACCAAAAAAAGTCATTTTAAATAACCAACTCAAACCAATTCAGAGGTACAACTTAACAAAACTCTTTGGTACTGAAGTTATTGATAGAATTCAATTAATATTGGAAATATTTAGTAAACGCGCCGGCACATTGGAAGCAAAGTACCAGATAGAGCTTGCGAAGCTACAATATGAACTTCCCATGGCGAGAGAGAACGTTAGGTTAGCAAGGTTAGGTGAACTCCCCGGCTTTCATGGTCTAGGAAAATACCAAGTTGATGTTTATGAAACAATGATCAAAAGGAGAATCTCCTATTTGAGACGAAGACTCACTGAGATCAGAACAAGGAAATCGATGCATAGGCGAAAGCGAAGAAGAGATGCTTTATATAACATCGCATTAGCGGGATACACCTTCGCTGGAAAAACTGCTCTTTTTAATTATTTGACAAAAGAGTCTTTTGCCCTAGGAGAA
This sequence comes from Candidatus Methanomethylicaceae archaeon, assembly GCA_049970435.1. GTDB lineage: Archaea > Thermoproteota > Methanomethylicia > Methanomethylicales > Methanomethylicaceae > JBMFMY01. The sequence goes on along the minus strand of JBMFMY010000048.1, from coordinate 1,927 downwards.
TTATTGTTCACGACACTTTCAACAACAACCCGTGCGATTAAAGTTGGAGGCAGAAAAGTCCTAATTTCCGACACTGTAGGTTTCATAGACAATCTGCCCCATTTATTGATAGAGGCTTTCTATTCAACTCTTGAAGAAATAACGTGGGCCGATTTAGTATTACTAATACTTGACTCCTCAGACTCGAGAAAAGAATTTTACAGAAAATTGCTAACTTCCATAAACACATTAAACTCTATAGGCGTATTTAACAATTCAATAATCCCTGTACTAAACAAGATTGATATTGCTGATGAACTAGAAGCTTATGAAAAAATGGTAATGGAAATCCTTGGCCCTCACCCAGTTAAGATATCCGCAAAAACAGGCGAAGGTGTAAAAAATTTGATTGAAAAAATCGCCAGTAAGCTACCGTCATATGAAACCGTCAGGGTTGTCATTCCTACATCCATCAACCCAAATTCAATTTTGAGTTGGGCATTTAAGGAGACCGATGTTAAATCTATAAAATATTATAATAATGCCATTTGTCTAGAAATATCCCTGCATCTTTCATATCTTAATAGGATTAAAAAATTAATATCCAATATTGATGGCGTTCAACTTTATCACTTCAAGGAGGCAAATTTACGAGAAGGATTGTAATTTTGAGAATAGGACACAGACCTGAAAGGGACAAAAGAATCACCTCGCACGTTTGCTTGGTTGCTCGTGCCTTTGGTGCGGAGGGAATATACATCGCAGGACAGAAGGATCCAAAGATTTACAACACTATCAAGAAAATTTGTGAAACGTGGGGAGGATCCTTCTGGCTAGATTTTACTGCAACCCCTTTGGAATTGATTCGAGAATGGAAAAATAATGGGGGGGCAGTTGTTCACTTGACCATGTATGGTCTCCCGCTGAGGGAGATTTGTGAGACCCTCTGTAAAGAAAATAGAGCTCTTTTAGTAGTCGTTGGGGGAGAAAAAGTTCCAAAAGAATACTATTTGGAGGCTCACTATAATGTCGCCATTGGGCACCAGCCCCATTCTGAAGTTTCGGCTTTAGCAATTTTTTTGGATAGGATAAACAGTAGCGCATGGGAAAATCTAACGTTTCCAAATGCAAGATTGAAGATAATCCCTTCTCCAAAAAACAAAATCGTTAAGGAATTGAAGGAGAAAAAGAAAAACTTTTGAAGTTACAAAGTATATTATTCTTGGGAGTTACAGTTTTGAATTGGTGAGATCATGTGCCAGACAATGCTTTAGTTGCAGCTACTAGAGACCTCATAGGCGAAGAGGCTGTAAAACTCATAGAAATTTTATCAGAAAAAGAAGAGACAACAGATGACGAATTAATTCAAAAAACAGGAATGAAACTTAACAATCTAAGAAAGCTCTTGTATCAGCTCTTTGACCAAAACCTTGTGTCTTACAGGAGGGTCAGAGATAAGGATGCTGGATGGTTCAAGTACTATTGGAAAATAAACCCTACTGGAATAAACATACTTTTGAATGCAAAAAAAAGAAAGATCTTAACAAAATTAAAAGAACGACTTGAATATGAAACAAATAATCTATTTTTTATGTGTCCTACCCATAAAACAAGATATACGTTTGATGATGCCATGGAGATCAATTTTCAATGTCCTGAGTGTGGGAGCCGACTGGACAACGTTCAAAACGATGATATAGTTACAGTTCTCAAAATTAAAATTTCGGAGATAGAGAAGAATTTAGCTGAGACTTAAAAAAGTTTTAAGGGAGGAATTATTTATCAATCTTGGGCCGATAGTCTAGCTGGTTAGGATACCGCCCTTACACGGCGGTGGTCGCCGGTTCGAATCCGGCTCGGCCCACCATTATACCATTCTTAAAAAATTATCTCCTAGTTTCTTGATTAGCCTCACCGCTCTAAGCCTTTCAGAAGGGCCTCTATCTGC
>JBMFMY010000047.1:0-8554 GCA_049970435.1 Candidatus Methanomethylicaceae archaeon | reverse complement strand
TGACCTCCTCCGATACCTCAAGCGCAAGGAAGGCCCTCACCCTCTCCATAATACCACCAGATAATCGTTATATCCTTCGTAATAATTAATCTCTTGCATGGTTCTTTTGTTCTGCATCACCGGCATGCCAGGCTCGGGAAAGTCCGTTGTATCGGCGACCGCAAGATCGCTCGGTCTAAAGGTTGTGGTTATGGGTGACGTAATTAGGGAAGAGGCAGAGTCGAGGGGCTTAGAGAAGACTCCAAGATCTCTTGGCGATCTCATGCTCGCGCTTCGAAAGGAAGAGGGAAACGACGTGGTAGCAAAGAGGTGTCTATCAAAAGTTTCTGGGGAGGATGTTGCCGTGATTGAGGGCGTCAGGAGTCTGGACGAACTGAACTACTTCAGAAGAAATGCCCAAGTCTGCCTATTGGCAGTGCACGCCTCCCCAAACACAAGGTTTCAGAGGCTGCTTAAGAGGGGCAGACCCGACGATCCAAAGGACCTCGCGACTTTCAATGAGCGGGATATGAGAGAACTTCAGGTGGGCATAGGCTCTGTGATCGCACTTGCAGACAAGGTATTCATTAATGAGGGGACCATGGAAGAGTTAATTAATTCAGTAAGGGAATTCTTCGAGAGGGAGATGCGTGGAGGTAAAAGTAATAGTCCAAGTTGAGCTGCACCCGACCGAAGACGAATCCAAGGTCATTAAGGCCCTCTCAAATTTAACTGGCTTTGAGTCTTTCACTAAGCATGTCCATGGCAACCGTGCCTATTTAGTGCAGGAAGGAGACATTTCCCTGCTATCGAGGCTGAGGCTCCTACTGAGGAGGGAGCGCATACTGGATGCAGCACGGAAGGTTATGTTGGCTGGGGTTGAGGGATTCACAATAACCTTCCACATAAATAAACAGGTAGCCTACGCCGGTCATGTTAGCTTCTGCATGCCTGAGGGTGAGTCGCCTCTTGGTCCCATAACCTTCCACATAAAAACTGAGGATCCGAAGTCGTTAATAGACTGGTTAGCCACAAAGACGATAGACGGTGTCCCCGTCGATGGGCTATGGAAATCGGAATTTCCACACTCTGCACAGTGGGAAAGACGTTCAAGATGATTGACGAACTCCTCTCACTCAGAATAAGCATGCTTGAGATGCTCGACGAATGGAAGGACCGCCTGACAAGGGCAAGGACAAAAGCTCTAAACGAGTTGAGCGCCTCCTTCCCGTTAAAGTTCACAGTCCACGGTCCGATACTCGACCTAAACATAGCATCCTCCAACACCAGAATAAGGTCCTGCACATTGAAACTGATTCTTGAGTCCATGGACAGGGCCCACGATATAGGCGCTCTGGTCTACGTCGTACACCCTGGTCTCCGCACCCCTTTGGAGAATTTGGTACCCGACGTGAACAGCTCTCTAAACATGTATTCTTTGGAAAGGATAATGGAATACGGAGAGAGAATTGGTTTGAAGGTAGCGGTGGAGAACATGCCAGCGAATACTCCATGCCTTCTCCAAAGGGTTGAGGAGTTTACCTCACTTTTAGATAACGGGCTTCCGATCTACGTTACGCTGGATGTCGGACACGCGAACACAGCCTCCCAGCTTGAGGCTTTCCTATCGGTCATGAATGATCGAATAATACACCTCCACTTACACGACAATTACGGTGAAGACGACGAGCACAGAGTTATTGGAGATGGTACCGTCAACTGGGCTCTGGTAAGGTCAAAAATATCCTGGGATAGGGTATCCGCAGTTGTGGAGAACAACAACCTCCAAGACGCAAAACGCTCTTTGGAGAGGGCGGCTCAGATCATCAGCTCTTGAGCTCATAGACAGCAAGATCCTTCGCCGCCTCAGAGTTTGGGAAGACCCTTCTCGCCTCCTCTTCCAGCACCTTGGCATCTGCGTACCTGCTGCTTATGTGTGTCAGGACCAGCTTTTTAACACCTGAGGCGACAGCAACCCTCGCCGCCCCCTCGGCTGTAGAGTGCCCCTCCTCATGGGCTTTGTTGGCAAGATCCGACTCGAAAGTCGCCTCGTGCATGAGTAGGTCAGCCCCCCTCGCCAGCTCCACAACCCTCTCGCAGTATCGCGTATCGCCTGTATAAACCACGCTTATCCCGGGAACTGGCTCCCCGAGGACATCCTCTGGTTCGATGACCTTGCCTCCCTCTAGAACAACTCTTTTACCAGACTTGAGCACCCCCCAGCAAGGCCCTTCAGGAACACCTAGCTCCCTTGCCTTTTCTGGGATGAACCTGCCTTGGCTAGCACCTAATGTAACTCTGTAGGACATGTTTGCCCTGGAATGTTCCGCCCATACTCCTCTAACAGTCAAACCCTTGACTGAAAGGATCTCCCCTTCTTCGACCTCGTGTATTGAAAGGTTAAAGTTGGGCTCTGACATCGTCGATATCGTTGTCTCTTCTATGAAATCTTTCAGCCCCTTCGGACCATAAATGTCAAGGGGGTGAGTTCTGTTGAGCAGATTCATGCTTTGTATCATGCCTGGCAGACCGAAAACATGGTCTCCGTGCAGATGTGTAATAAATATCTTCATCTTCTTACATAGGCTGTATCCTGCTTTCATCATCTGCCTCTGTGTCCCCTCACCGCAATCCATCAAGATGAGGTCTCCGCCACCCTCCAAAATAACAGCAGGGAGCCCCCTCTCCGGGGTTGGTAGCCCTCCTGAGGAACCGAGGATCACAACTCTAACCTGCAATCTTCTCCACCACAACAATAGTGCGCGTGAGTGACTTATGAACTCTCATGCTGTGCAGCTCGTGAACTTTGAAGCCCGCTTGAGTTGCTACCTCATATATGGCCACTTCCTGTGGGGCCGCGATACACATAAACCCCCCATCTTTGAGAACACCATAAGCCTCCCACATGAACTGTGTAAGAATGTTCTTCACACTCTCCCCTTTGGTCGAGGCCCCCCTTCCGTAAGGTGGATCTGTCGCTATACCATCAACCATTTTGAGAGGGATATTTCTAGCATCACTGATTAAGAGCTCAGCATCAAGTCCGTAGTGCCTCAGATTCTTGGTAGCACCCTTGATCATTCTCTTGTCCAGATCAGCCCCATAAGTCTCCATACCAAGCAGGGCCGCCTCTATCAGAAAACCTCCGGTTCCGCAGAAAGGATCGAGGAACTTCTCTCCCTCCTTTACCCTGGAAAGATTCACAAAGACTCTTGCGAGTTTGGGCTCCAGTACCCCTGGGTGGAAGAACGGTCGTGTCTTAGGCCTCCTCCGGGAGAAATCCCTCCTGTCTGTCCTCAACTCCTGTCTGTAGAGAAATATTCCGCCGTCTGTTATGACCCCTTTGATCCAAACCTCCGGTTCTTCCAGATCAACGCATGAGTCCGTCGTCTCTTTTATGGACCCTCCGACCAGCCCCTCAACCTCAACCGAAGAAACGTCCTTCCAATACTCTTTGACTCTGGAAACCCTAACACCGAAACTCCTCCCGCCCAGAAAACCCCAGTCCGTTTCTTCACATGCCTTTAGAAGTTCTTCCAATGAAGGCTTAGAGTACAACACCAAACTGCCGCCCTCCATCACATATGCCGCCCTCCTCTCCAGCTTTCGCTCAGCCTCCTCATCCCCTTCGATAATCAGCACCTGATCATACCTCGCAACCTCTCTGAACTCGACCCCCTCGCTCTCGAGTATAGCATAAACCTCTGAGTACGGAAGGGTTTGGTGCTCTCCTGAGAGGAGCAGCAAGATCTTTCTTCTTCTCATACTCTTACTCCTAGTCTTACTTCTACTTCTGCTTCTACTTCCTCCAAACTTTTCAAAGTTATTTATCAAATCCTCGATTAAACTGTATTCGGATCCTAATTTACTCGCTCAACTTTTCCTTAACTCTCTTGCGATGAGATGCGCTACGGAGATCTTGCTCACCTCGCTCTCGATTGTATCCGTCCCGATAACTTCATCCACACCCGCATTTTTCATCTTTGAAAGCGCATCTCCTACCAAGAGGGGATGTGTGCAAACCGCTACCACCCTCCTTGCGCCCTCCTCTTTAACGATCTTAGATGCGCTCACTATCGTGCCCCCGGTGCTTATGAGGTCGTCAGCGATGACGACATCCCTGCCCTTTGCCTCAACTCTTTCACCCTTAACTGTTATGGCTCCGGTTATCCTATCTCTGCTCTTTTCAAAGTTACCGTATTCTGCCCCCAACCTATCTCCTATGCTCTGGGCTATCCTTAGCGCACCTTTGTCAGGGGAGAGTATGTATGGCCTCACAAGCTCCATTCCCCTGAGGTAGTCTGCTATAGCCTCTGCTGCACGAATGTTCTTTGCAGGTATCCCAAAGACCTCAAGGGAGAACTCCTTGTGAATGTCAACAGTCAGAAACTCGTCTGCGCCTGCCCCCTCTATCAGCCTGAATATGGTGTTTATGCTGATGGCTTCCCCTTCCCTGAATCTGCTATCCTGCCTGGCATACGCCATATATGGAACCACTGCCTTGACTGAACTCGCCCCAAGGTCCTTAAGCGTGTTTATAAGGAGTAAAAGCTCCAAAACCCTCTTGTCGGGCTGGGGATAAGTGGTGTGTACGAGAGTAACTTCCTCCCCCTTTACACCATCAGATAGTCTTAGGTAAGACTCTCCGTCCGGGAAATTCTTGTACTCAACATTTACCTTTCTAACACCGAGGATCTGGGCAACTTTCTCCCCGAGTTTCGCTGAGGAAGGTCCTGGCACGACTATCATACAAAATCGCTCCAAACTCTTATCTCTAGGATGTTCTTAAGAGTTTTATGGAGTGGTTGCTTTGGAAGCCATGCTTTATGAGCGGCTCAACTCCACAGTCAAGTGTAACCTATGCGGGTGGCGGTGCACAATTCAGCCAGGTAAGAGGGGGACCTGCGGTGTTCGCGAGAACATGGGCGGCGTCTTGAAGACACTCGTCTATGGTAAGGCTATATCCTATGCAGTGGATCCGATCGAGAAGAAGCCGCTGTACCATTTCTATCCTGGCAGCACGGCTTTTTCAATCGCAACTGTGGGCTGCAATTTCAAGTGCATATTCTGCGACAATTGGAGCATAAGCCAAGATCGTAGCATAAAAGGCAAAGACCTCCCTCCCGAGGAAGTCGTTTCAATGGCAAAGCGTGCAGGTTGCAGATCTATAAGCTACACTTACACCGAGCCCACCATATTCTTTGAATATGCCTACGACACTGCGAGGATTGCCCACAGAGAAGGGATATGCAACACCTTCGTTACCAATGGGTACATGACGCCCGAGGCTATCGACACCATCGATGGATACCTGGATGCGGCGACCGTGGACTTCAAGGGTAGCGGGGATCCAGACTTCTACAGATCCTTCTGCAAGGTTCCTAACACCGAGCCCGTTTACCAAGCACTATTGGAGATGAAACGGAAGAAGATCTTCATAGAGATAACGAATCTTATCGTCACAGGAGGTGGTGACTCCAGGGAGGCCTTCCTCAAGCTGGTTAGATGGATCGTCGATAATCTTGGGGAAGATGTCCCGATCCATATACTCCGCTACTTCCCCAGCTACCTTTACACAACCAGCCCTCCGCCGCCCGTCTCGCTCTTGGAGGAGCTGTGGCAGACCTCAAAGTCCGAAGGACTCAAATACGTCTACTTGGGCAACGTTCCTGGACATAAATACGAGAACACCTACTGCCCCAAATGCGGCAAAATGGTAATAGAAAGGTTCAGTTTTGATATCTTGGCCACTCATCTGAGGGGCAGAAGATGTGCCTTTTGCGGGGAGGAGATCAACATTGTGGTTTGATTGTTGGGGAGGTGAGGTCCTATTTGGTACTTTTTCAGACCAGATGCTGCATCAGCTCTAGAGGACCCCAAAGTCCTTTCGTCCCTTCCTCGATATGTGAGGGTATTGAAGAACAAAAGTCTGGCAAAATTCAAAATCTCTAGACTAGTGCCTGTTGAGTTCTCCGGCGACATGCCAATGGAAGAGCTGTGGCGGATTCACCAGACAGGCCTTGAAAAAGAATACGAGCTGGAGAGATCCCTTGATGAAGGAAGAATAAGCCACACGGAGTTAGAACTTCCAAAGGCGTCCCTCCTCCACCTAAAATCCACAATCGCTCAGAATATAATGAAAAGCTGTGTTCTGTGCGAGAGGAGGTGCATGAAGGACAGATCACGCGGTGAACTGGGGTACTGCAAGGTCGGGGATAAGATGTACGTATCCTCATACTTCGACCACATGGGAGAAGAACCTGAGATCGTCCCAAGCTTTACGGTATACGACAGAAAGTCGGCCGAATTAGCTTGGGATGCAATTTCAGGTGCCTCCACTGCCAGAACTGGGGCATAAGCCAGCAGATAGAGAGCGGGGATCTCTACTCCGAGAAGGAGTTGGCACTCCTAATAGACGATGCTAGGAGGAGAGGTTGCAGAAACCAGAACTGGGTCGGAGGAGACCCCATACCTCACATACCCTTCTGGCTGAGAGTCCTCCTCCACGTGAAGGAGAATGTGCCTGTTTTCTTCAACACCAACGGACACTACACCATCGAGTCCTCAGAGCTTCTGAGAGGTGTAGTTGACATCTACAAAATAGACTTCAAATATGGCAACGACCGGTGTGCGGAGCGCATATCCGATGCTCCGAGATACTGGGAAACCATAACCCGGAACCTGAAACTTGCAAAGATGCATGGCGAGTTGATAATACGCATATTGGTACTCCCGAACCATCTGGACTGTTGTCTATCTAACATCTTGGGGTTCATAGCAAAAGAGCTGGGAAAAGATACCCGCGTCAACCTTATGGATCAATATACCCCGCATTGGAGGGCAAGAGAAGCTCCCGAGATCACAAGGAGACTGACACATTTTGAATGGATGCGTGCCCTACAAATGGCAGAGGCTCTGGGTCTGAACAACGTAATCACTTGACACAAAAGATCTCACTCTTAAAATCTAAACTTGATCTAAAATCTAAAATTATCCTTATTAGCATTGGCGCAGATAATTACGTCTCAGGAGACTGGAGATTGTATGGTTGTGTGTCCTGAATGTGGAGGAGAATTGAAGTACGAACAATCTCAAAGGAGATATGTCTGCCTTAGTTGCGGATTATCATTAACCAGAGATGAGATTGATGAGATAAGGGCTAAATACGCAACCACTTCGGCAGAGGAAGAGAAGGAAAGACTAAAAAAAGAGTACCTCAAATGGTGGTCCACCAAGAAGCAGTGATAAGAGTGGGAAGGTGTCCGCGATAATCTCAGAGATCATCAGCATAGGTAGAGAACTGCTGATCGGAAGGACACAGAACACAAACGCTCTTTGGATATCATCCCAGCTAATATCCTTGGGCATAGAGGTCTCCAGAGTCTCAATAGTTGGAGACGATGTTTATGAGATATCGAAGGCGGTCTCAGAGTCCCTATCCAGACGCCCCTCCATTATTATTACAACTGGTGGTCTTGGTCCAACTTATGATGATCTAACAGTGGAGGGCTTGGCATCCGCTCTAAACACTCCGAAGGTCTTGAATCCAGAAGCTCTGGAGCAGGTGGAGCGAAAATACCGCTCCATGGGGCTGGAGATGACACCATCTCGCTACAAGATGGCAGTACTATTAGAGGGGGCAAAACCATTGCTGAACGCCTTGGGATCTGCCCCAGGCATGATGATTGAATACAGGGGGACGACAATCTTTTCACTTCCCGGGGTTCCCTCTGAGATGATGGAGATGTTCAGCTCCCAGGTGATGAAAATCCTAACTGAGAAACTTCCCAAGAAGAGGTTCTTGGAAAGGATGATCACAATCGAGGGCATAACAGAATCCTCCCTCGCCCCCCTCATAGAGGAGTGGCTGCCCAAAAGCGGAGGGGTATACCTCAAGTCACACCCCGCTGGAAGAGAGCCCTCCCCAACCCTAAAAATACATCTTTCTATTATTGGAGAGGATCTTGAGGAAATGAATTCGCTTCTCTCAAGGGCTGAGGAATCCCTCATCAACATGGTATCAAAAGCTGGTGGAAGGATTAAGGGGGCTCAAGGATGAACTTCGTCTATATTATGGGCACCGCCGGCTCTGGAAAGTCTGCCTTGACCTCTGCTCTTGCAGACAGGCTGAGGATGTCCGAAGTCAATGTTTCCACAGTTAACCTTGATCCAGGGGTCCGCTGGTTGCCCTACAGCCCAGAAGTTGACATCCGTGATTACGTTAATTACGACCGCATGATTGAAGACTTCAGGCTCGGCCCTAATGGGGCCTTAGTAGCATGTGTGGATGCCGCAGTGAACCATGTCTATGAGATGCGTGACGAGCTCGAGAGGCTGGGGCCAGACTATGTCCTCGTGGACACTCCCGGACAAATGGAACTCTTCGCTTACCGTGATTCTGGTACCTTCATTGCCTCCGCACTTTCAAGGGGCAACTTCTCAATAGTATTCCTCGCAGACCACCTCTTTTTGAATAAACCATCTGATTTTGTATCAGTCTTGCTGCTGTCCTACTCGGTTCATGTAAGATTCCATGCCCCACAAGTCAACTGTGTCTCGAAGATCGACTTGATCT
>JBMFMY010000046.1:0-8596 GCA_049970435.1 Candidatus Methanomethylicaceae archaeon | reverse complement strand
TCTACCCTTAAAAAAAGGAAAATTCAGAAACTTCCCGAGCGCTGTGAGGGAGTAATTAAGGAAAAGTGGAAGCCCCGTCCGTTAGGGCGGGGAGGAGGTCACTAGTCTGACAACCTCGGGTTTAACAACCTCAGGTTCTTGCTACCTCCTCCCAGCGCCTGTAGAGGCTATGCTTGATTCCAAGCTGATCTAATACTTTGCCGACCATATGATCCACGAGACCCTCCAGCGTCTTTGGTTTATGGTAAAAGCCCGGACATGCCGGCATTACAACTGCCCCCGCCTCTGCTACCCTCAACATATTTCTCAGATGGACTATGTTTAACGGTGTCTCCCTCAAGACGAGTATCAGCTTCCTCCCCTCCTTCATCGCCACATCTGCAGCCCTAGCCACCAACGATGAGGCTATGCCATTGGTGATACATCCGAGCGTCTTCATACTACAGGGGGCTATCACCATTGCGTCGAAGATGTAACTGCCGCTAGCCATAGGCGCCCTCAGATCGTAATCCCTGTAAACCTTTCCAAATTTGGAGAGCTCCTTTTCCCCAAATCCCATCTCCTCTTCGAGGATCTGTAGTCCCGTTCTTGTGATTATCACTTTCACCTCGACATTTGCCTCGTGCAATTTTTCGAGAAGTCTATAGCCGTATATGGCACCGCTGGCCCCCGTGATCCCCAGGACGACTCTCAAATTTAATCCCTTACTATATCAAAATCGATCATTAAGTTTTTAACCCTTTCCTACACTTTATGATTAGGTGGATGGCATGAACGGGGTAATTGCATACATGCTTCTTATCACCGATACTGGTAAGGAGTACGATATAATAAAGGAAGTTAAAAAGATCAATGGGGTCTCCGAGTGTAGAGCGGTCTATGGCGAGTTTGACGTATTCGTGAGAGTTGAGGTCGGCGACTTTATCTCCCTCGATGATATCGTGACACAGATCAGGCGGATCCCTGGGGTCATTCAGACCACAACTCTGGTCGCATCCCCTTAGGCTAACTCACCAGCAATGTCGCAAGGAAGCCCATGGTTTCAACCATGGGAGGAATTGCGACCATAACTTATTTAATTTAAGAGATGGAGCCTAATTTTGTTTGGGTCGGCTGCATGAGAAAGCGTCTCGCTCTGAACATTCTTGAGCCTACGAAGGCTAAGGAACGGCTTCTCAGAGAAACCTACCGAACCTTTTTTCAGCATCGTTAATGAAGCCCTCGCTTGCCTTGGCGGCGTCAAGAGCCGAGGGCAGCTCCACGAAGCTACCTGTAGAATCTTTGGACAGATATCATGCAGCCTGACTTGTGATTGAGGCAACCAGTTATGCTTGGAGCAGTAAAAAGACCATTCACGGCGAACCAAAGAGGTGTGTTATCCGTTTCGACAAGCGGCTCTTCAGCCTCAGAGAGACCAGAGAGAACCCTGTTCTCAGCCTCAGACTTAACGATGAAAGGATCGGGCTTCCGATACAGCAAGATGGTGCATACCAACGGCTTAAACAGCACGAGATGGGTGGAGACTGACCAGCATCATTATGGAGCGAGTTCTCATTCCTTGTTGTGCTCTCCAAAGTCATGCCTAAGCCAACCATCAAACCAAACTGGATGGGAATAGACATTAACATTTCCAAAATAGCCGTATCCATCATCAGAGATAAGATTCTGAGGCAAACTTATTTCGGACAAGACATTTCCACAAGGCAGTTCTGCTTCGAGGGGCGTAGGGCTTTCCAAGGGTATCGAGAGACGATTTCCAGAGGCAAGGCTGGGCTCAAACAACGCCTCAGCGGAAGACAGAGGAACTACGTTAAAACAAGAATGTGGCAGATAGCCAACGAGATCGTCAACCTCGCTAAGGAGCTCAACGCTAACATAGCCATAGAAAGGCTTAGGCACCTGAGAAAGAGAAAGGGTGAATGGAGGAAGAAGAGCCGAAAGAAGGTCAACCGCATCCCCTACGCCCTCTTCACGCCTTGAGATGTGCAGCTGAAAGAGGAGGTGTATTCATCAAAGGGGTCAAGCCCAACTGCACCTCTCAAACATGCCCATGTGGGCATGTTGGGAAAGAGAACTGAACTGGAAGGGCTACGTCTACTTCAAGTGCGTCAAGTGCGGCTATGAAGCGGACATAGACCCCGTTGCGAGCCTCAACATCGCCCTCAGGGCGGCTCAAAGAGCAGGCGTCCCCAAACGCTACTTCTGGAGCCAGATTAGAGGGGGTGCCTCAGTCAGCAGGCATGAAGGATAAAGGGTGTGGAAGATGGCATCAAACCACCCTAAGCTTCAAGCCCATGACTTCAGTCATGGGTAGCTGACTAAGAACATCCAGAGCAGCCAGATCAGTGTACCGAAAAGGATCAAAACTTTTGTCCACGAAAGCCACTTCCCGCTTATATTTTTTAGCCTGCTCGAAAAATCAGGGATTATTCCCATCACCACAAGAGGGAGCCCTAATCCTAAGGCATATGCCAGCAGCAGGACAAACCTAGAAAACCCCTCACTCAATGTGGCTGCTATTATGGTTGTGGTAACAAACAATGGTATCGTGCAGGGAGCTGCCACTAGCATCAATAGGAGCCCGAATGTAAAACCTGTAACCATTCCCTTCTTTTCTCTGAATATGTTGAAATTTAACTGTCTCAAAAGACTCGCCCCCAATGCGTCGATAATCATTACAAAAACTATTATTGATGCTGCGAGGTAAAACACCCTCGTCCCGGTGACAGGCCCTATGGCTGAGACGGTCAACCCAACACATCCCACGCCCAATAAAATCCCTCCATAAATGGAGAGACTGCCTATTATGATTCCAGTTTTGTTCCTTCCGAACAGGTAAGCTAGATAGCTTGGTATTACAGGCAACACGCACGGACTCACCAAGGACAGGACTCCCATCATGAAAGTAAGTCCTAATAGAAATATATCTATCATTTCACCCTCTCCAATTCTGTCCTGAGCGCCTCTTCATCCAAATACCGTCCGTCAAACCTTGAAACAATCACACCATTCCTGTCCACGAATACTATTGTTGGAACCTTGACTACAGACCATTCCTCGAATACCTTCTCTGTGGAGTTCTCAAGCAATATGTACGCGAACTCCACAACACTCTCATATTTAGGAAAGACGGCACTTATGGCTCTGTCCTGCATGAGGCATGTTGGGCAACCAGCCGAAGAGAAGTAAACCATTATAGGCATTTTATTTTCGATTGCCCTCTGAATCTCTGGGCGATCCGCTATCGCCTTCGTGCCAGGAAATCCACTTTTTGGTGTTGCATAGTATACCATGGCTGCTGCCAATAATAACAAAAAAATTATAATCAACAATGCTAATGATATTGGTACTGACTTTCTAGCCTTACTGGTCTTGGAACCACCATCACGCGACTCAGCCAGTCTTACAACCTTCATCATTGGTCTTCTCGCCAAGCTCTTGATTTTCGACTTAAATTTCGAGCTACTTCAATAGGAACTCGTCCACCATCGACCTAGCATTTTCTCTTCTCTTTTGGTGCTCAACTATAAAAGCTGAAACCTTCTCTGCCAGCTGTTCCTTACACTCTCCACATATTCTGCTTCCGCTCTTACAAGCCTCGTACGTATCCTGAACTCTTTTGTCATCCTCATCAAAGAGGTAGTAGAGGTACCAATATACAACGCAAACGTCTGGTTTTCCTCCCTTCTCCCTCTGTTCCCTCACGGTTGGTTGCCCACCCGTGAAGGCGTTTTTAACTTTTTTCTTCGCCTCTTCAGGAGAGTCCGAAAGGAAGATGCAAGTCTCTGGCATGCTAGCGCTCATCTTTCCTCCGGCCCCGAGCCCAGGTATGAACTTGCTGTATATCCCTGCAGGCTTCCTGTAGCCGAGTTTCGGTGCGACATCTCGAGTGATCCTCCAGTATGGTTCTTGGTCTATTGCGCAAGGTATCAATACGTGCGCGTCGACACCCTTTATGGTCTGTGGCAGAAAACATGGTGCTGCCTGCATTGCAGGGAAGAATATTATACCGATGTTAGAACTTTCCGAGAAGCCAAAAGTCGCCCTGGCCGTCGAAAAAGTCACATGCTTTGCAACCTTTACTGCTATGTTGTAGAGTTCCTTGGTGTAGTTCAGGTTCGTGAAGATTTTGGTCCTTTTGGGGTCAAACCCGACGGCAATTATGTCGAGCAGGTTGTCTTCAGTGTATTTCTTAACTTCCTCAATACTCATCCCAGGGTTGATCAAAAACTTCTCATCGTCTGTCACTTGGAAATATAGGTCTGCCTTAAAGGCATCCTGTAGATACTTTGTAAATATCCAAGGAACCAGATGCCCAAGATGAGTGTACCCTGATGGTCCCCTGCCCGTATATAGCACCGCATCTATGCCCTTCTCGTAAGAGTCCATCCACTCACCGAACTCTCTGTGGGCAAAAAATACATTCCTTCGAATCAATACGTGCAGGTAACCAGCGTGCCTCTCTACCCTCTTTATCAGCACCTCGTTCAGCGGTTCCACTCCGAACTCTCTTATCAGCTCACCATAATCTACCTCGCCCTTTACTTCCCAGGGTGTAACTTTTGGCTCGCTATTCTGCATGAGGCTCACCGCGGGTCGGCATGTCCACGCCCATGATGGATGGGGAAATTCCTTATAATGATTGCGGTTGGAATTGTACAAAATGCTAAACTTTATTCTCTTGCAGACCGCACTGATCGCCGTTCGCGAGCAACGAGAATCTGAAATTAAATGGTTCTGAAATGAAATGGTTTATAAAAGTGCTTAAATAAAATCCTCTCATGCAAAAAATCTGCGACTTTCACATGCATTCCTTTTTCAGCGATGGGGAGCTCTTGCCATCTGAGATAGTCAGACGGACGTACATTTTGAACAACCGGGTCATAGCCATAACAGACCATGCTGACATTTCAAACATGAAGTCCATCATAAACAAATTAATTTTAGCATCGGACTTCGTATCTAAGTATTATTCTGACTTCATACTTATTCCCGGAGTAGAGCTCACGCACGTCCCACCAAAGAGCATACCTGTGCTTGCCAAAGAGGCGAAGAGTTGCGGTGCAAGGATCGTAGTGGTACACGGAGAGACGCTGGTAGAGCCTGTAGAGCCTGGAACTAATTTCGCGGCTTGCCGGTGCCCCGATGTTGACATACTCGCCCATCCAGGAATGATCTCCGAGGACGTAGTCTCCAGCGCTAAGGACAACGGTATATTCCTTGAACTCTCCTATAGATGCGGCCACTGCCTTGGAAACGGACGTGTTGCCAAGCTAGCCAAAGAGCTAGGAGCCAAACTCCTCGTCAACTCAGATGCCCACGACATCGGCGATCACCTTTCCCCCGAGACGGCTATGGCGGTGGCCCGAGGTGCTGGCCTCAGCGATTCCGATGCTGAGGCAGTGCTCTTCAAAAACCCGGAGATCCTTTTGAAGAGGATCGGATTATGAAATCCTCTCGCTGAAGACTAATGGATGCTCAGTCCGTATTTTTTGGCTATATCAAAGAATGCGTCTCTCACATACCTTACCTGATCCCATGTCAATCCGTAGGTGTTGAACTTGAAGTGCTTCGTTAGCCCGGGCTGTATCCCGACTATCTTCCTCTCTCTGAGCTCATCATAAAGGAAATAACCCTTCCTCTTGTGGCTGAGTGAGACTTTATAAAAGCCCTCGGTCTCCATGTGTGTGAGAGTGTGCATCTTCGGTCTCATGCCCATTTGCCTGACTCCCTCGATCCTCTCCAACTCTGAAACGAGGTACCTAACCTTCTCGATCTCCTCTCCCCATCTCTCCACCCTGCTAACAACTTCGGGGAATGATGCCATCAACGTGATTAGGGGTGCACCCATCACGGTGCATCCAAGCAACGCAACCTCTTTTGCCCCAAACTTCCTCTTTGTCAAGTCTCCCTCTATCTTTGAGCGCGCTATTAGCTTCTCCTCCAGAGATTTGTTGAATGCGAGTATACCAGTAGGGGCACTGGCTGCCCAACTCTTGTGTCCGCTACTGGTCATCACATCGGCTCCCAACTCCTTGCCGTCCAACGGCATAACACCAGCCGAATACGCACAATTCAATATGAGGGGCACATCATACTCTTTGGCTATCTTGCTCACGATCTTTGCATCATTCAGATTTCCATAAAGATAGTCTACATGGGTCAGAAGCAATGCCGCTGGCAGCCTTCCACACTCCTTCTTTACCTCCTCAATCTTCGTTGCATACCCTTCCAAATCCACCCTGAACTCAGGTGGACCACTGTTTGGTACCTCTTTTATCTTCATATCTGCAAGTTCTGCTGCTATGTAGCTTGAATAGTGTGCTGTGCTGTCCAACACGATGTAATCTCCAGGTCTACCCAGCATTTTGAAGGCTATAAACTTCGCCTCTCTACATCTTGTAACAACCCTGGCTACATCCATTCCTAGGAATTCAGCCAGATCTCTGTAAAAGTCTTGGATGGGCGGATTGGTTATCATGTCGAGCCTTGCAGTCTTAGGCGGGCACCAATCACAAGTGGAATAACCATCACCAAACTCCAATATAGCCCTCATAGCCTCTTCCGTCAGTATTCCGCCCCGCTGTATGGGGTGTAGGTTTATATAATCCTCCTCAGCAAAATCTCTCTTCAAACCTTTGTATTTCTCCAACCTCTCTTTTGGTATTCTCATCTCAGCATCCCTTCTCTAATTCTCTCGAGTCTGGTCTTTGCCCTATCCAACGACTCGATTATCACTTTCCTTTGATCCTCACTCATGCTGTGGCCAGGGGATGTTTTTCTCAAAATCATTAGAACCCTAATAAGATCTCCAATAATCTGTTTAACATCAGAGCTAATCTCCATATAATCACCCATGGAGCCAGGGTGAGGATTTGAACCCCAGTGTAGCGGGTCTGCAGCCCGCCGCCTAAACCGCTCGGCCACCCTGGCTTACCCTAAACTTCTGGAAGCGTAAATATTTATTTCTTTACCCACTTCAGAGTGTATGGCGAGTCAAATGGGTTTAGAGAATCATGATCTTCAGAGATACAGCCGTCAGATGATGCTCAGGGGTTTTGGATTAGAAGGTCAGAGAAAATTACTATCCGCGAAGGTCGCCATCGCTGGTATAGGAGGTCTCGGGAGCCCTGCCACTTACTATCTAGCTGCTGCGGGCGTCGGTTACCTCCGTTTGATAGACTGCGATGTTGTCGAAATATCAAACCTCAACAGACAGATTCTTCACTGGACCAACGATATCCATAGACCAAAAGTCGAGTCTGCCGCAATGAAAATCTCTCTTCTTAACCCCAATGTCCGCGTAGACCCAATAAATGAAAAAATCACAAAAGAAAACGTTGAGGATCTAATGAAGGGCATAGATGTGATAGTGGATGGTCAGGACAACCTCCCGACGCGTATGATCATAAATGAGTTTGCAGTCAAGAACAGAGTGCCCTACATTTACGCCGCAGTTTACGGGATGGAGGGTTACATGATGACGATAATTCCAAATCAAGGCCCCTGCTTGAAGTGCGTCTACCCTGGCGAACCCCCTCAATCTGAAAAATTCCCTGTTTTGGGAACAACTCCAGGAGTCATGGGGTGTCTTGAGGCCACAGAGGCCATTAAGATAATCACCGGCGTCGGCCGTCCTGCGCTGGGTCGGCTTTTGATCTACGATGGGGTGGATATGACTTTTCAGCAGATCTCGATAAAAAGAAATTCCAACTGCCCTGTCTGCGGCTCTAAATCCAGACTTCCTTCGGTCACAAGGTCGAATACTAAATTTACTATTATTTGATTAAAATATTATCTAAATTAAGCAAATCAAAATGTGCCATAAATTTAAGAAAAAGAAAAAGGTTTTGGGTGTTATTCCACGAAAAACTTCCCCGTCTTCTTAAGCAACTTCATTTGAGCAGTCTTCAATGCCATTTCTTCACGCCTGGCCTCTTCTTCAATGCTCCTCGGTTGCCTCTGAAGCTCTCTCTCCTCCAGACCACAAGAACCGTCAGGCAGAAGCGCTCTCCTTTCACAGAACGCATAATTGCACTGTGCAGCGACGCAGAGATCTCCGACCCAATTGCAGTATGGAGTTACGTCAGATTGCACACGCCTGTCCCATGGATTGCCTCTTTGACCACCGTACTGTTGGGGGTATCTGCTCCTCATTTGTAGTGCTCTCTGTCCACACCTAAAATGGGGACAAGTCGCCTCACATTTTCGCCTACCCTTCAAGTCTAAAACCTCGATTTTTGGTAGTTCTTGTTTGCATTTTCCACCACAGTTAAAAATTCAGATAATTATTTGCCATTCCCATAAATAAATCTTATCTCAAAATTGTAGCCCATCCCTAAAAACATTCTTTTGCAAGTATCGGTCTTGGAGAGAATTTCATGGTTTATTTCTATTTCTCTAAATGTTGAATCCCTGTCCAGCCCGAATTCTCACCATGATAGCAGGTGCAGTGACCTCCTCCCCCGCCCTAACGGACGGGGCTTCCACTTTTCTTTAGTTACTCCCTAACAGCCTCTGCTCGGGGAGCGTTTCTGAACTTTCCCCTTTTTTTTAACGGTAGAGGTTCCTGCTCCATCCGTAGGGCTCGATCCAT
>JBMFMY010000045.1:0-8672 GCA_049970435.1 Candidatus Methanomethylicaceae archaeon | reverse complement strand
GCCTCTTGGCATCTTTTGAGGGATGAATACCTGTACGCTCCAACCGCGCCTGAGGGTTGGAGAGCAGGCTGGACTGAAGAAGACGCCAACGCTCCGAACGAGAACGTGTATACAAAAATACACGTTTGAGGAAACGGTACGTGGTGGGCTGTTTGAGCGACCGGGACACTTTACTTTCGTTTATATCCAAAGGTAAGGAGTCTTTGAGGATTCTGGTTGACCACAGAGAGAGGCAATCGCTCACGGTTAGGGAACTCGCCAGACTTGGTGCAGATCTGGAGTTCAAGAGTCTGAGTGTAGGTGATTACGTGGTATCGGAGTATGTGGCGATTGAGAGGAAGACCGTGGAAGACTTCGCCAATTCGATAATAGACAGAAGGTTATTTGAGCAGGCAAGAGCCCTCCGCGCTGCGTACAGTAGACCTATCATAATTCTGGAAGGAAGGGGTTCGCCTACTAGAGAGGTTCGAGAAGAATCCCTCACAGGTGCCTTAATTTCATTGGTTATGGACTTCAATATTCCAGTTATCCGAGTTGATGATGCCGCTGAGAGTGCGAGGGTTATAATAACGATAGCAAAAAGGGAAGAGAGAGGAGATCTGAGATCTATATCCCTCAAAGACAGGAGAAAACCAAGGACGCCCGATGAGGAAAAAGAGTATATAGTTGCAAGTCTGCCGATGGTCGAGGTGGCTACTGCAAAGAAACTGCTCTCTTATTTTGGGAGTGTTGAGAAGGTCTTCACCGCCAGTGAGCGTGAGTTGATGCAGGTTGATGGGATAGGGCCGAAAAAAGCCAAACGGATAAGAGAAGTTGTGACAGGAATCTATGGCACTACTTCTTCTTGTGGCGCAACTTGTCAAGGAGATCCAGCAATGAAGAAAGAGACCTAGCCAGCTTCTCTAGCTCAGCAGGATCGTCGGTCGTACTCATCTTCTCTTTTATCTCTTCTATCTTCTTCATGAGGTCTTCCTCGAGTTTGGAGACCTTCATCAATTCTAAGATCTCTTTTTCGTCCTCCTCAGATTTGACGAATATTACTTTCTTTTCGCAGCCAGGACAGACAACTTCCCCGCTACTGAGTTTAAAGAGCGGAGTTTTGCAGTCTGGACAGTGAGTTTGAAGCATGGTTGCGCCTGCCCTTAGCAACTCGGCGCCTTTTTTCGCGACGTCATCACGAGTCTTCATTTTTATTACCAAAAGAGATCTTGTGAGCTACTCCACGGCTAAAGCCGGGAGCTTCCAGCGTTCGCCTGGGGCTTTACGCCTCCAGTCACATCTGCTGGTTCGAGGGGCTCACAGCTCCTCCATCCCCATGAACTCTTTATCCATGGGGCTAAAGGCGTCTTGCCAAAGCCACCCTCTCGGGCTCGGAACATCCGATTTAAGGCTACTTTTCTTTTTAAAGGCTCTAAATTTTAAACTTTTTGCCCATTCATCCCAGAGCTGAAGCTCTAGGTTTTCTGGGCACCCATTCTATAAAAATAATAATATAAATAGGACTATATTGTATTTGCTAAAGGAATGGTGGTTATTTATGAGTAGCGATAAAATGGCTCAAGCGATTAGTATTCTTCACAGGATAGCAGAGGATACGGGTGTTCCTAGGAACATAAGGAGGGCGGCATCTGAGGCTATTAAGGTGTTACAGGGGACGACTTATACGAACGCCGTTAAAGCCTCAAACGCAATAAGCATTTTGGAAGAATGCAGCCAAGATCCAAACATGCCTCTCTTTGCCAGAACCGCTATATGGCAGGCCATCAGCGCTCTGGAGCAGATAAAGGATTGATTTGAAATTTCTGATCTCTTTTAATTTTATCGACGGAAAGACCCCTTCCGTAATGGGATGAGAGCCGAAAATTAATCTCTTCTTGCTGCATGTCCTCACGGATGCGGGGATCCTAAGGCGCCTGTGCGCTGGTGATATGAGGGCTGATGCTGGGCCTCTGCCAGGCTGAGAGGGATACCGATGAGGGGAAGCCCTACGGATGAAGCAGGAACCTCTACCGTTAAAAAGGGGGAAGTTCAAAAACGCTCCCCGAGCGCTGTGAGGGAGTAACTAAAGAAAATTGGAAGCCCGTCCTTTAGGGCGGGGAGGAGGTCACCCACTGTTAAGTTATAAAAATGGGGCCCAGAAAAACTCTAGTCCTGAGGTTCCCCAACTCTCCTCTTTCCTTATCGATGGTCACTTTCAAATACTGAAGTTCAATCCCTCGCCTTGAAGAAGAGCCAGGAATCCTTCCCTCCTCTGTCAAACTTCAACAAAACGTATCTGCCCCTAAGAACCCTTCCGTTCATCACTATCTCGAGCTTGTCATCGCTCCTATTCATGATAAAATATTCCCCTCGATCCCATATCTTGACGGTACCTGCGCCATAGCTCCCCTCTGGGATCTCCCCCTCAAAGTCTTTGTAATCCAGCGGGTGATCTTCTACCTTTATCGCCAACCTCTTTACACTCGGCTCTCTCGGCGGCTCCTTGGGCACCGCCCAGCTGGCAAGAACACCATCGAGCTCTAGCCTAAGATCCCAGTGTAGCTTCTTAGCCTTGTGCTCGTGGACAACAAACTCAGGCATATTCAGACCTCGATCAGTTTATAGGATGTACTGCCCATGCCTAGCTTTTCCATCGCTTTGATCTGTATACTGCTGTCGGTTCCGTTGAGTTTCCCGAGAGGATCTGGGGGCGATGCCCTGGTTCCTGGAATTAGCGGGCTTAAGTCTATCAGATCCAAGGAAGCCCTATCTATAGCAACTGGATCCCTCGAGCCCAGTACACCTACGTTGTGCGTTATAATATTGCCAGCAGGCGTAGCGCAGTCACACAGAACTGTTACGTCCAGTACGAAATTGACGAACGCTATAGGCTTGCCTGCCATCGCCCTAATCACGCACGATGCGGCATGTGCCAACGCGACCTGAAACCTCTCCTTTCCATTTTCCATGAGCGTTATGGCGTCCTGTTCGCAGCAGAACATGCATGTATTGCAATACATGCACTTCTCCTCGTCCCTCACTGGGCGCCCTCCCTCCATCCTCATAGCCGAGAAGCTACATGCCTCCACACACTTCCCACATCCTGTACACTTCTCGTAGTTTATTGAGAGGCCGTGCGTAGCATGCTGATCCCTCTTTCCCTTTTTCGTGGTGCATCCCATCCCAAGGTGCTTTATGGCTCCACCGAAGCCCGA
Organism: Candidatus Methanomethylicaceae archaeon; assembly: GCA_049970435.1. Classification (GTDB taxonomy): domain Archaea; phylum Thermoproteota; class Methanomethylicia; order Methanomethylicales; family Methanomethylicaceae; genus JBMFMY01. The sequence goes on along the minus strand of JBMFMY010000045.1, from coordinate 5,478 downwards.
GAGCAGGTGCCCTTTCACGTGGCTCAAAACCACCATTCCGTCAGCCTCAGCTATGCGCCTCGCCACACTGACTCTCCTTATTTGGCATCCCTCAATCGGGTCTTGGATTACTACTTCAATGCCATCACCCCCCTCATGACCGTCCGCCACCACTATCGGACATCCCAACCCCTCCTCCGTGAACCCATTGAACCTCGCTGTAGCCAAAACCTCCTTGGCATTCCTCCTGAACCCAGTGGGATAGAGCGCCGTGGTCTCTGTAACGAAGGGTCTTGCGCCCATTTCCTTGAGAAAATCAACGACGCATCTCACGAACATCGGTCTTATGTAGGTGTAGTTCCCTCTCTCCCCGAAGTGCACTTTTACGGCGACACTATCCCCTGCCGTGATGTCTCTCACGGTTGCGCCCAGGAGGGCTCTCATCCCTTTCAGGGCATCCCTCCACTTTCTCACGTCCAAAAAATAGACCTCAGAGGCCATGAAAATCACTTCTCTCCAAGTCTGATCATGTCCGGTCTTAAGGAAAGACCCGAACCCATGCACTCTATTTATAAATATCTTGCCCTTTAAAAACTAGTGATTAGCATGAAAGAGCTGAGGACAGCGGACATCGTCTGGATAAACATGGAGAGACCTACTAAAGAGGAAGTCATGTCTTTAGCAAATTCTTTTCCCTTTCATGTCCTCAGCCTGGAGGACACGCTTTCGAAGAGAGTACTCACCAAGGTTGAGAAGTACAAGGATTACATGTTTGCAGTACTCAGATTCCCCACACACCTGTGCGAGAAGGGCGGATGCGCCCCATCCCAGGTATCATTCTTCATAGGAAACAATTTACTTGTTACAATTCACGATGGAACTGTGGAGGCGATAAACAACTTATTCATGAAGTGTGAGACCCAGTACAAAGAGACGGGAAAGTTCGCGCTGGAGGGTGTGGGTCCTCTATTCTATAGGATCCTTCGGGAGATCATAAGCTCAATATTCCCCATCATGGAGAACCTTCTCCAGCGTCTTGAGGACCTAGAGGATGATATCTTCAGCGCAAGGAAAGAGGTTCTGATGGAGATCACTAGCCTGAGGAGGACGACCTCTGACATAAGAAGGATCTTGTCTCCACTTAGGCGGGTCATACCAGACATCGAGGACAGTCTCAGCGAGCAGACCGGAGAAGACCTAGAGATATATTTTGCCGACCTGAAGGACCACATAGAGAAGTTGTGGGAGCTCTCGGACATGTGCCGTGAGCTCGTCGAAATTTACAAAGACACAGACTTCACACTCGGTCAACATAGGATGAACAGGGCTCTCGTGATCTTAACGGTGATATTCACAATAACAATTCCCGCCACCCTCATTGGAACCTTCTACGGCATGAATATACCCCTCCCTGGTGGCATAGAAACAGGTCCTTGGACATTCCTTGGACCTTACACGACATTCATCGTACTCCTTGTGATATCATTTCTGCCCGCGATTTTTATGGTGGTCTACTTCAAAAAACTCGGCTGGATATGAATAATATTCTGGTTTCTTTGGTTTTTGACTTTGCATGGTGCCAATTCGTTCGAAATATCTCACCAAGCGGCAGAGCCAAGGTGGTGTGGGTATGGGACTTTTATTGATAACAACCCCATGTGGCAAAGAAGAGGCGGCAAAACTAGAGGTTTTGGACTGCATATTTCACGCCGACTCTGAGGCTGAGTTCCTACCACAAAACTACAGGGGTTTACTTTTGCTGAATACAAAACTCTCCTCTGACGAGGCAGCATCGCTGGTCAGAAACTGCCCAACGGCATACATCCACAGAGTAATTCCTGTGGATCTTATGGTTCGGTCTGATATCTCCTCTATAGTGGATGCAGTTCTGCGCCTGGTCCCACAAAGGATCACCAAAATTAGAGTGGAGTGTCAGCGGAGGGGGAGGCATATAACTTCCAGCAGAGATGTGGAGGTCGCCGTAGGGTCCGCCCTCAAAACCCTCGGCCACACCATCGATATTCGGTCCCCAGAGGCTGTGGTGCGCATAGATATAATAGGAGAATGGACAACTATCTCGGTAGGACCGCCCGAGAGATACGTCAAAAAGATTAGGGGGATGCTTTAATGAAGCTCAACATAGGTAAAGTCCCCAACGAAGTCTTGAAGAGTTTGGTCTTCACACGACTTGGAGCGCCCGATCCTTCTGTCCTTCTTGGTCCAAACGTGGGCGAGGACGCCGCGATCATAAAAATAGACAACGAGCTCGTGGCCTTCAAGTCAGATCCTATAACTGGCTCTGTTGACGAAATTGGGTATCTTGCCGTACACGTAAATGCCAACGACATCGCCACGAGAGGCGCCGACCCGAAGTGGTTCCTGCAGTGCATTTTGCTCCCAGAGGGCTCCACTCTCGAGTCGCTTGACAACATTTTGCGTCAAATGGACTCTGCTGCCAAGGAGATTGGCGTCTCGATAGTAGGAGGTCACACCGAGGTGACCCTTGGCATAGACCGCCCCATCGTGGTTGGATCCATGATTGGCATAATCAGGAACAGAAAGTTCTTCACATCTGGTGGAGCAAAACCGGGGGATCTCCTTTACATGACTAAATATACCGGGCTCGAAGGGACGGCCATCCTATCATCGGAGAGAAAGATACTCTCAAGCCAAGGAGAAACCTTCGTTTCTAGCTGCAAGCGCCTCCTCAGATTCATCAGCGTAGTTAAGGAGTGCAAGATCCTAAGGGACATCGAGGGCGTGACTTCCATGCACGACCTGACGGAGGGAGGGGTACTTGGAGGAGTTTGGGAGCTTGCCGAGTCAGCCTCAATAGGGGTCTCTCTGAACCTGAGAAGCGTCCCGGTACTCCGAGAGACCCTCACACTCTGCAAGGAGCTTGGCTTGGATCCCTACAGACTTATCAGCTCAGGATCCCTGATATTCACGCTAACCCCTGGCTCAGAAGAACTCGTGGAATCTGTTCTTATGGACTCAGGGATACCCTTTGCGAGGATCGGAGAGATGCTACCGCCCTCAGAGGGAAGATACTACTTGGACACCACCGGAAAACTACATCCCTTGAGCCCTCCCTCGACCGACGAGCTATGGCGCGGGTTGAAATGATACTAACGACGCAAAAAGCGCTGAAAATTTCACCAAAGAACCTCCTTGGTTCGACTTGGAGCGTGAAAAAGGCTCCATAGAGCATCAAAACACCTCCACATCAAGCCTTATTCTTGACTTATCTGACTGAAACCAAAAACTATAATTGTCTTTTTTCTCCCCCAACGAGCCCCAATTTCATCCTAATACTTTCACTTTCGTCTCCGCTCATTGTTTTTTCTAAAGTACAAAAGCCATAAATTATCCCAGCTCCCCATAAATCTTTGGGTATACGAGTTGGCTTATGACATAATCGCCCAAGAGATGAGGAGACCTACGGTATTCAAGGACGAGTCGGCTTTGTTTCCTGACTATGTGCCCACAAACCTCATCCACCGCGAGCAGCAACTCAAGTCTCTGGGCAGGATCTTCCGCGTTATATTTGAGTCTCCTGGAGCGGTCTCACAGAAGGTCACGCTCGTCGGAGACGTTGGTGTTGGGAAAACAGCAGTTGCGAAGAGGTTCGGATCCACTGTGGAGGCGCTTGCCAAGGAGCGAGGCATCGATCTAAGGTATGTCCATGTGAACTGCTACAAGGACCGGACCCTCTTCCTCGTTGTGAGGAAGGTCGCCCAGCAGCTCATACCATCCCTCCCGGAGAGGGGCTTCTCTTCCCAGGAGCTCTTTGGCACGGTCTGGGAGATGCTAGAAAGCGAGAACGCCTACCTGATACTTGCCCTTGACGAGATCGACTTTCTAGTGGCAAACGAGAAGGACGCTCCCCTATACTTCCTCACCAGGATAGCTGACGAATATATAGGCCGACCCCAGCGCCTCAGCCTTATCCTGATCACTCGAAATCTTGAATTCGTTTCCGAGCTGGACAGAAGCGTCCAGAGCACTCTCCTCCACAACATAATAAGGTTCGAGCGCTACACATCCGACCAGCTATACGACATAATAAAGATGCGGAGCCTCGCGTCCATAAAGGATGGAGCCGTCAGCGATGATGTGCTCTCCATGATAGCTGAGATAGCTGCCCCGAGAGGCGACGCCAGGTACGCCCTTGAGCTACTCTGGAGGTCGGGAAAATACGCCGACGCTGAGGGGTCCAGCAAGATCCTCCCGGAGCATGTCAGGAAGTCCCAGTCTGACGTCCTCCAATTCCCGATCCACATAATAATGGAGCTCCCACTACATGAACGCCTCTTCCTCCTATCGGTCGCGAAGGCTCTTAAGAAGAGCAAATCGGCTTATGTTACAATGGGCGAGGTGGAGTCCACCTACAGGGTTCTCTGCGAGGCAAGGTCCATAGAGCCAAGGCGCCACACGCAGTTCTGGGAGTACCTCCAGAACTTGAAGAACCTTGGAGTCCTCCAGACAAAGATCTCTGGATCTGGATTCAAGGGCAAGACCACGCTTATAGGCCTCATGAATATGCCTGCCGAGACCCTGGAGTCAGCTCTCTCAAACTCAGGTGGTGCATGATGTCCTTAGAGGATATACTCTCTTCAAAGGGCAGGATCAAAGTCCTGAAGGTACTAGCTGAGAAGGGCGAGCTCAACATCTCCGACATAACTCGCAGGGCCAACCTGAACCATGCCACAGCCTCCTCCCACCTCAGGAGCCTCTGCGAGCTGGGGATAGTTGAGGAGAAGAGGTTCGGAAGAATAAGGATCTTCCGTCTCAAAAGGGAAGACCCGCGCGCATGGGCCATACAGACCCTCTTCGACTCATTCAGGAGGAGTGTTAAGACTTGAGCGTTAAGATGGTAGATATCTCTCAAAAGGATCCAACTGTTAGGGAGGCTAGAGCCTCCGGCAAGATCTCCCTAAAGGAAGCGACCGTCGCACTGATAAAGAAGAATGCAATAGAGAAGGGCGATGTTTTAGCTGTCTCAAGGGTGGCTGCTATTCAGGCTGTGAAGCGCACCTCAGATATTATCCCCCTGTGCCATCCCATACTCGTCGAGCACGTCTCAGTGGACTTCGATGTTGGTGATCGCGAGGTCTCTGTGTACGTCTCAGTCAGAACAACCGCAAAGACAGGGGTCGAGATGGAGGCGCTGGCTGGCGTCTCTGCAGCCCTGCTGACAATCTGGGACATGACCAAAAAGTACGAGAAGGACGAATCAGGTCAATACCCAACGACGTTCATAAAGGAGATCAGAGTGGTAGAGAAGCGGAAGGGTCTTGATGTGTAGACAGCTTGATGTGTAGGTAGATGGAATTGAGCCACCACACAGGTCACCCCAAAGATCTGCGCTTTTTACTGCTGATAACGAGCGACAACATCACAAAAAAGATCTCCAGCGGGGGGGAGTTCTTGGATGTGAGCGGGGAAATAGCCGCGGAGTCCATAAAGGTGGCAGGTCACAGAGTAATTGATCGCATC
>JBMFMY010000044.1:0-8775 GCA_049970435.1 Candidatus Methanomethylicaceae archaeon | reverse complement strand
CCTTGGAGGCTCTCTTGAATAGTTTACCATCCCGTGTTAACAGAATGCGGTTCTCTCTTTTAGCGATCTCAATCAGTTTCTCGTCGTCTAGGGTTTGGTCGTAGGCGGTGTCGTAACCCAGAAGTCTGAGCCACCTTGCCAGCCTTCCGAGCATGGCGTCTGCGACGAACCTCAAGTGGCTACTGCTCCTCTGGGAAGCTTCGAACTATGTAGTCAAGTATCTCATCGTGGGTTAGAACCCCCATAATCTTTCCTGAATCGGCGAATATTACGCCAGGGAGTTTCTCCTTCAAGACCATCTCGCATACCTCACCAAGGGGTCTCTCCTCCTCCAATAGCGGCACTTTTGCGACCATTGAGGAGGATATGGAGAGTTGCCTTATTCTCGCCCTCTGATACTTCTCCGGGACGTATTGGTGAAATTCTATCAGGGCCTTGAGGACCTCCTTTTCAGTGATTATGCCCACAGGTCGACCCTCGTCGTTCACGACGGGAATCATGGAGAGGCTCTGATCAAGTAAGAGTTTTCTTGCGTGGATCATTCTGTCGTGGGGGCGAACGGTTGGCACAGGCTTGCGCATGATTGAAGTTGCAGCCATGGTGGAGTCCCTTACAAAACGGAGCATATCCCTTTTGTAGACCAGCCCCAAGAAAGTTTCTCCGTAGAACATTGGCAGGGAAGGTGCCGAGAGTTCCAGCATGAGCTTTGCGGCCCTTCTCACTGATGTGTCGTTGGAGAGTGTGACAGGGAATAATCTCATGAACCCAGATATGTAGAGCGACTCTGGTGCTATAGCCCTCAGTCTCTGTGTGCCGATCTTGCTCAGGATGTCACGGTATGAAAGAAGCCCCACAGGCTTTCCATCGTCGTTGACGCAGATGCAGTCAACATTTTCCTTGTTAAGGACCTCTATAGCATCCAAAAGTGGCCGGTTTTTGTTCAAAATTGGGATATCATTGACTAGTATATCAAGCAGTTTCAAATTCATACCTCCTTTGCGAGTGCTTTAACAAAGTCAAATTTGGTTATAAGCCCAACCAACTGCCTATCCTCACCGACTACAGGCATTCCGCCAATACCGTTAGTTATTAGCATCTCAGCAGCCTTGCTCGCGTCCTCAGATGAGATAACCGTGAGCGGATCTGGCGTCATAATGTCCTCAGCAACAGGTACGAGATAGAGCCTTGTGTAGGACAACTCCTCAGACTCTCTCCGGGCGCCCTTGAGGAATGGACTGCTGGCTTTTGGTGGTTTTATGAAGGAGAGATCAGTCTCGGTGATGATACCAACAGGGTGACCCTCCTCGAGGACAACGACTCTGTCCACACTGAGCTCTTCCATTACGTCCATGACGCGGTACACCGTGTGGTTTCGGTTCACAACCGGAAGGTGCTCCCTCTGACAGATATCTCCCACAGAGTATTTCCCTTTTATGTTTTCTGCAAAATACCTTGTCAGGTCGGTCTTGGTTATTATCCCGAGGAGATCCCCATTCGGATTCACAACCGGCAGACCCTTGATGTTTGCAGAGACCATCCTTCTCGCAGCCTCGGCGATAGGTGCATCCTCATTTATAGTGGTTACTGGGGTGCGCATCACCTCACTAATAATTATCGAGTCAAAGTCCCTCAGGCGCATCTTGTAGTCTCTGAGGCTCCTAACAATATCCCTTCGAGTGACTGTCCCAATTGGGCGCGTCCCCTTCACAACAACCAAACGGCTCACGCCCTCTCTCAGCATCAGATTCCTGGCGTAAGCCAAGGTATCTGTGCCGTTTATAACGACAACAGGGGAATGCATAAGGTCTCCAACTCTCAACTAAACCACCTCATTTCTCATCACATATTTTATCTCGCGTATCTTGCATCAGAATTTTTGGAGCTTTACAGGTCGGCCGCAGGAGTCCTTTTGAACTACGCGCCAAGCTCCATGCGACACTCCTCGCATAGAAACTGCCCGTTGACCTCCTTAAGGGAGTCGGACCACTCTTCACAGTTGTCACAGTAGCCTGCCATTATCTCGCTCTCCCTTGAAGGGAGGAGATTGTTCCGCCTAGCCTCTGTTATGACCTCTACGAGTTCTGGCGCCGTGGAGAGTATGTCCCTGGAGGTGATTATCCCCACCATCTCGCCCCTGTCAACAACCACGAGCCTGCGGATCTTCAGTCTTGCCATCTTCCTTGCAGCCTCCATTATCTCTGCATTGGGATCTATAACGGAGAGTGGGGATGACATAATATTTCTGGCAAGGGTTATGTCCGGGTTCAGCCCCCTTGCGATCACCCTCTCTACTAGATCTCGCTCAGTGATTATGCCAACAGGGTGACCGTCGTGGGTTATAATCACAGATCCAATGTCCTTCCCGCTCATTGCAATGGCAACTTCCCTTGCGGTTGAGGTCTCTGGGAGGGTTATGAGGCTTTTTGTCATGACATCTCCAACGAGCACTCTAGCCCTTATCCGGACCATCCAAAGCCCCATATTAATATCTTCTGAGGATATATATGTGGGTTGCTCCTGACTATCAGAGCGGCGCGGACCCTCCAGGTGGCAACTGTGCAAGTATCTCGTTTTCAGGTATGGCATTTATAAGCTCCGACAAGGAATTGGGTGCCCTCTGAACCAAGAGAGATTTTATTTTTCTTGCAAGATTCGAGCCTGAGAGGTCGCCAGGCACAAGTCTCACGTAAGAGGTGCATGTGCTTTTGACAAATTGTTCATTGCCCACAACCACCTTGAAGGCATCGTCTGCGATTTGAACTCCCAAGCATATCGTGAGGGGAAGGTTGCGTACGTAATTCCTCTCACCGTATATCATGAAGGCGCCCTTTCCGAGGTACTCTCCTGTGGGAGGGGTCTTTGTGACCTGATCCGCCCTCACCCAGTAGCCGTCTGCGGCTCCGATGCCCGCCCTCCATGCCCTCGAGTAGACGACAGCAAAAGCCACTGCCTCTTCCTTTGTCTCTGGAGGGACTTCCTCGCCCCTGGATTTCACTATAACTACTGACCCGCCAGGGGCATCCGAGTGTGCAAATATGTCCTTTGGCTCCATGTGCTTCTTGACGAGGATCTCGTTCTGAGTCGCGTCCTTGCCACCTATTATCAGAAAGCCCTGTGACGAGAAAGTCCACCTGAAGCGCTCATACCACTCCTTCTTCATGGATTTCAGGATGACTGGCTTGGCGAGTTCCAGTAGCCCTTGCTTAAGATCTTGGATCTTCCTCTCGGTCTCCATTATGGCAGCAGATAGACCGGATAGCTTGCGCGAGGCTTCCTTGGAGCTGGAGAAGTATCTGTTAGCGTTCTCTGCGGCAGAGCACTTGAAGTCTATTGTGATCTCCTTATCGCCGATGATAGTGGTCAGTAAACCTTTGGAACTGTCGATGGCAAGGATCTTCATGGGTGCGGAGCGCTTTATCTCTTCCCAATCAACGCCTCTCTTTCGCATCTCCACCACATGATCTATGAGTTCCTGAACTCCAACCAAGTTTGAAAGTATGAGCTCACCGATCTCACGATCCCGCTGTTTTTTCTCCTCCAGTCCCTTCAGTGACTCCTTCTGTTTGCTCAGCACACCCTCGAGCTCCTCGATCTTCTCCTCCTTGGGATGCCTGCGCCTTTCTCCCTCCCTGATGCTGACGAGGGGCGCAAAGTAATCGTCTACTGCGGCGTTGAACGACTCGAAGGGTAGCCTCTCGTAGGGGAGCGAGGCAAATTCCACCGGCTGAACGGATATCCTCTCCCCATCTTTGACTACTATGTGAGGTTTAAGGTGTGAAGATCTTATCTCCTCGATGGTCGACCAGACACTCTTCAAAAAGGTACTCAGAAGCGCCTCATTTAGCTGGGATGATGGGAGGTTGGGGTCGATGGAGGACCTAACGAGGCACTCCTCGACAAACTCAGGTGGGAGGTTGTAGAACCTGGTCAGAGAGCGGGCGATATTTACCTTCTGTGAGGAGACGTTATTGAGATGGTCGGCGTCAGGATCCTCGAAGACGCTCACGCCCCTGGCAGGTGGGGGCTGATAAATTTCTCCAGTCTTGATGGTTCTGTCGCGCATGGTCTTTTGGTGGAGCGCGAAAAGGATCTTGCCAGAATCGTCGGTGATTACAATATTTCCCTCGCCGAGAAGTTCAAAGTAGACCTTCAGGAGCTTACCTGATTTTTCAACTGTGAGAAATATGATCCTGTCCAGATCTACCTGGTCGATCGATCTTATTATCGCGCTCGATAGGAGGCGCCTCATGTTCATAGCCTGGTTTGAGGGAGTGGGGGGCAGAGGGTACTTGAATGTGGTTATGTTCAGGCGCTTCCCCAACTCCACAAGAAGGTCTAGGTTGCCCTTCGCGGAGTGCAACCGAAATATGAAACCCCAGCTGTCTAAATTGTAGATGTTATCGATGCGAGTGCTTATAAGATTGGACTTCAGTTCTCTTAAGATAGCAAGGAGGTCAATAGATGTCAGGGAAAGTTTCAGAGAGACCACCAGCCACCCAGCAACCAATTTACAGAAGGATGTACTATATAAGGGTCGCATTTGCAGTTTTGGCGGGTCTGATATGCGGGGCTCTGAACGTTGTAGGAGAGATAGGGCTGGTTATAGGCATAGGTATGTTTATAGTGACATATCTGCTCTTCAGATACGGGATCAAGAGCATATCAGAGTCAGTGAAGGACACAAAGAAGTTCTACATGACTGGGATATTCTCATACTTCCTGATCTGGTACGTGATCTGGACTCTAATGTTCAATCTGCTTTGGATGACATAGCCTTCTTCCTCGGCGCCACCTCAAATACCTCTTCCTCTGTTTTGACCTGGGGCGCCTGAGGTTGCTCGTCCTTCAGCGGGTAGTTAGGGTACTCCTCCTTGAGGGACGAGAGTGTCCTCAGGATTATCTCCCAGCAGATGAGAAAGCCACGCTCATACTCGTCCACGGTGGATCTGAAGGCTTCGTTCTTGAACTTCTCTGCCATCTCTAGGATCTCTTTGGGATCGCCGTTTCGATAGAGCTTCATGAAGAATGAGGTTTTGTCACGCTCCTTTGCGGACACGTACACACCCTTTAAGGCGTCGAAGAAACCCCGACCGATCTCACCTAGTGAAAGAAGTTTGTTTCTGATGGGGTTCAGATCTTGCTCAGCCCTAGCAAGGCTCTTGAAGTACACGTACCTGACTATCTGCGAGGCTTCAGGAGCGAATTTCCTTAGGGTGTCGTACATGGACATTTGCAGCACCTTACAGGATTCTTTATCTAATACTTTGTACTTATGAAACCTCCGATGGGAGATGCGTGTCGAGGATATAGTCGATGCGATAAGGGTTCTGGAGACCGTACTTCCGGCTGATGTAGAGAGCAGGCTGAGGGATGCTCTCAGGCAGGAGAACGGTATAGGCAGGAAGGTGATGGAGGCTATAGTGGAAAATGTCAAGTATGCCAAGGAGCGGCGAGTCCCCATTTGCCAGGACACAGGGATCCTGGAGTTCTTCGTCAGATGCTCCGAAGGTCATGAGGAGATAAGGAGGAAGATTGCGGAAGCCGTAAAAAAGGCGACGGGTGAGGTGCCTTTGAGAGCCAATACCGTAAACCCCTTCACCAGGGAGAACGAAGGAAGAAATCTGGGGAGGTTCCACCCAATAGTGCACTTCGAGGGCAGGGCGAAGAAGGATGGGATCGTTGAGATGGGTATTATTGCAAAGGGCGCAGGATCGGAGAATGTGAGTGCTTCCTTCATGCTGGACCCCATGCAAGGTGTGGAGGGTATCAAAAACGTTGTCCTGCAAACCGTGAAGAGGGCTGGGGCTAAGCCGTGCCCCCCAATAGTAGTTGGAGTGGGAGTGGGTGGGAGTCTGGAGAGGGCGGCGTATTATGCCAAAAGGGCGCTACTGAGACCACTGAATCAGAAGAATGGTAACAGCAGATTGGCGGAACTGGAGGAGGAACTCCTGGAGAGGATCAACGCGCTTGGGATAGGACCAATGGGCTTTGGGGGGAAGACTACGTCAATAGGAGTCTTGGTGGAGTGGGGGCACTGCCACACGGCGAGCCTTCCAGTATCTGTGAACATCCAGTGCTGGGCTCTCAGGAGGGTCTCGGTTGAGTGGAGAGATCAAGAATTCAGGTTTGTGAATTATGAAGAGGTGGACGAATAGAATGAGGGTGCACAGGCTTGAGACGCCCCTTGACGAGTCTGCTGTAAGGGTACTGGGTGTGGGTGACGTGGTTTACCTTTCTGGGATGGTATTTACGATGCGAGACATGGCACACATCAAGGCTTTGGAGATCCTGAGGAAGGGGGAGAGCCTGCCATTTGATCTAAAGGGCGAGGTAATATACCACTGCGGACCGCTGACGAGAGGGTCTGAAGTGATATCTGCAGGACCAACAACGAGCATGAGAATGGAGGGGATGGAGGCGGAGCTGATAAGGCTGACAGGGCTCAGGGGGATAGTTGGCAAGGGGAGGATGGGAGAGAAAACTGCAGAGGCGCTTAAAAAGTTCTGTGCGGTCTACATGGAATTTCCGGGAGGAGCTGGAGCGCTGGCTGCAAAGGCGATAAGAGCGATAAAGGGGGTTTACTGGAGGGAGCTGGGCGACCCCGAGGCGGTCTGGATACTTGAAGTAAGGGATTTCGGACCTTGTATCGTCACGATGGATTCAAAAGGAGAGGTATTTAAGAGGGCTTAGATCGCCCAAAAGACTCAGTTCCTTAACATGGAGATGCCGGAGCTAAAAAAGACGACAGGACAGCAACTCTTTTTTTTGTTTTAAGAATTCAATTCCCTCAATCTTAAATAATGAACGTTACAACATTTCACCGATTCGCCATGAGGAGCAGAACCCTGGCAATAATCGCTTTCACGAGTATGCTCTGCCTCACGTTGTACTCCGGCGTCTACGCCAGCTCGCTTTCCAAGGCAGAGATTGTGCACTTCTGGGTGGCTGTACCTGGCGGCAACGTCACAGAGCCAAAAACCCTCTATGGTGCCGGCCCACCAGTTAAAATGGCTCCGATAGTGATCGACTTGGACGAAAGGGGGATGCTTAAGAATCTGCTAAATCCCCATGTGGAAGCAATATCAACCCACTGGATCTACAATCTGGGCAAAAGACCGGTCAGGCTAGGTCTGAGCCTCGTTAATGTGACATTTCCAGTGGAGTGGGAGGTGAAGGCTAACTGGCCGTATGATCCCACCACGTGTATCTTCACGAAGCCTCTACCGCCAGGGCAGAGGATCCCAGACTTATCAATCGACTGGATATTTAAGATACCAGCCTACTACATGGATGAGCGGATTATATACGATGGCGGGCTTGTTGTCTACGATGCTGATTCTGGGCAGTCCTTGACCTTCATACCCATAAAGATCGTCAGGGGAGGGTACACACCATCTCAAGGAGGTTCAGGCAGTTGCCATTAGAGAACAAAAAGCAAACACTATTGAAGAACAAATGCAGGTATATCTCCTGGATATTTGGGTTTCTATTATTTGTGGGTCCGTTTGCACTTTTAACACGTTTGGTCTACTTCGCCGTCGGCAACATATCCTCCCCGGACCTTCACACAATATGTTTCAGGATGCCCCTAGACTGGCTCTTCTCTGGTAGAGTTTACAACTTTTTTGGTAACCCCATAATGACCGGTTTCACAATAATAGTGCTTGTCATCGCGTTCTTCGCTGGACCTTTGTTCTGCGGATGGTTGTGTCCAGTGGGCTCTGCAAGTGAGTCTTTGAGTCGAGTCGTTCCATTACCAAAAAAATTCAGACTTCACATTAAGGACACGAAAATAGTGAGGAGTCTAAGATACGGTTTCCTTACGGGCTTTGTCATGATCTCAGTCCTAGTTGGACTCGGGTACGCCGGCGTGGGGAGTATTTGCTGCAGGTACTGTCCTTCTTCAGTCATGCAAAACCTTGTCGATGGGCTATTTGGTAATCCTTCGGCGCTCGAGTACTGGCATAGTGGGGCGATTCTGGTACTGGTTTTCTGGCTGATAGTCGGTGGAATATTCACTTTCGGTGGGCGGGGTTGGTGCATACTATTCTGCCCGCTGGGGGCTGTGTCAGGTCTGGTACACACCGTAGGTGCAAGACTCGGATTCTACAGGACCGTAAAAAATGACAAGAAATGCAGTGACTGCGGGTCCTGTTCTGAGGTGTGTCCGATGTGGGCCATAAGCACTGGCAATTCCATAGAAAGGACGCTGTGCATAAACTGCAAGGAGTGCGTAAACAGGTGTCCGGCCCACGCCTTCACTATGGTATGGGGGAGGCGAAAGGAGGAAGATTTTGTTGAGGGAAGAAATTAGGAGATTCAAAGCGTTGTTTACTTTCATGGTATCAGCATCGAGTATGCCAGCGATTTATCTTCTGCAGGGTTGTAGGCTATCCTGCACTACCTGCCCCCTCGGGGGAATCTGTGCGATAGCCTTTCCCTTCATCGTGGGCGCTACATTGCTTATAAAGTTCGTCAAAAAAGTTAAATTACATAGCATCAGAGGGAAGCACTAAAGAGTGAACTACCCCACCCTTATGGGTGGGGCTTCCACGCAGTGCATAATTGAGGGCTGGTTCACAACAGCCCCGTGGATAGGCATATAGCCCATCCACCCCTCGAACTTTTTAGCTATGTTTATGGCTCCGTTAAGTGAGTGTTGTATTCCCCGAAGTGTGGACAAAAGAATGGCCCTTCTGTTTTTCTTTTGCCTTCGCATCCACAGATGTGGAATGTTTTGCTTGTGTATGCTTCATTTGTTATGATTACAGGTAT
>JBMFMY010000043.1:756-8824 GCA_049970435.1 Candidatus Methanomethylicaceae archaeon | reverse complement strand
GGAAAGTTCAGAAACGCTCCCCAAAGCGCTGTGAGGGAGTAACTAAAGAAAAGTGGAAGCCCCGTCCTTTAGGGCGGGGAGGAGGTCACCGAGGCAATTTCATCAAATGGGCTGTTAAATGTTTGGTGCCCTCTTTAAATCGGTTAACTTTCTCCTACGTTATCTTTATGTGAATAAATGTGTCTGTTTGGTTTAAGTATTTTTGCTTCAGTCTGTTGAAGCGTTCTTTGTTGCAGTATCTTACGAGGAGTATGTTTAGTAGGTTTTCTAGTCCCCGTGTGCTCCAGTGCATCCACTTGTTCTTTACTCTCTTCGCTATTTCTCCCATAAGTCGTTCTATGAGGTTGTTCGTGTATGGTATGCGTACCTGTTTCATTGCTAGTTTGGCGAATGTTATCATGTAGTTTGCTGAGTTCCGTATGAACTTCGCTGCGCCTGTCAACCCGTCTTCCATCAGTTCCCTGGCTAGCTGCTTGAGGTCTGAGAGCGTCTTATTTATTCTCCACCTCAGCCTCTCCATGTCCCCGTCCTTAAGATGCTTGATTGTTGAGTTTCTGCATGCGTGAAGTATGGCTTTGAGTCTTGCTCGTATCTCCTTTCTCTCCATTTTTGGTAGGCCTGCCTTCCATAAGATGTAGCTGACCTCTCTTACAGCGTGGTTTATGCAGAGCTGATGGTTAAGGGCCTTGTCTATGAGGGCGTTTCTCAATTCCCTGTCCGCGTCTGATATGAGGAAGCCTGCGTTGCCTTTGAACTGTTCAGCTGTCTCTTTCCATTTCTTGTTCACGGTTAGCCCAGCAGATGTTTCTCGCCTGTTTCAGCATCTTTTCCAAGTATGACGTTTATTTCGTTCTTCTTTCTGTCTAAGCCATGCGCTTTCGTCCCATCAGCATAGAGCAGGTCTACCTTCCCGGCTGCTGCTTCTCTACGTTCCCTGCTGATGAATGAGCCTACCTTCTGGACGTATGAGTGTATCCTATGCCTTGAGACCTTCGCCTTTGTGAGGGTCTCTATGACCGTCTTTGAGTCTCTATAGGTGAGGTATGTCGCGGTTTCGGCGCATTCGAAGTCCAGGTCGTCGACGACCCTCCTCCACGAATCCACACCCAGATATAGTAGGAGCGGCCTCATTATGGATCCGTTCTCCAGAGACTTTACCTTGACGAGCTTGAACTCTATCTTGCCGTATCTCGTTATCAGGGCTCTATCCGTTGTTCCAGCCCTCTTGAACTTCAGTTCCTCATCCCTGCCGTATCTTCTGCCGCACAGTTCATCGATTAACTCTTCTTGAGCCTTCTCCAGTAGTGCTTTGAAAACCTCCCTGTTCAGGTTGGCCTCGTCTAGGCTTCTGGAAAGGACGGTAACGCTTAAATCCCTGACGACCTCTACCTCAGTTCGGGCCGATACGATTGGGCTCCACCTCCTTTCTTTTCTGATAACGTAGGAGAGGACCCAATCCGGCCCAAAAAGTTAACCGATTTACGGACAGGACAAAATGTTTTCCTGTGAGAGACCTCAAACTAAGCTGCCAGACGTCTCAATATAATAAAGCTCAATCGTCCATTATTTATAGATCTGGAATCTTTATAACCATTGGTGGTAAATAATGTCAAGTCCGTTGAAAATTTTCGAGGTTTTAGACCACGAGCTCCTAAAACTAGTCGAGAAAGGCAGGGATTTTGCTCTTTCAGATGGTGCCCTCCAACGAAAGTACAAGCTCCTAATTGCCATGGTCATAGATGCAACCTTGGGGGCGGCTGAAGGCGTCCGCTCTTTAGCCATTGGTGCCATGCAAGCTGGCGCAACTAAAGACGAAGTCATAGAAGCCCTTAGGGTGGCTTACTACATATGTGGCACTTCCACCGTCTACACGTCTGCTCGCGCCTTGGAGCAAATCTTTCAACAAGAGAGGCGCTCCTGAGGGAATTCTCATGAATTCAGAAATTAAAATAGTATGGAAATCACTTTGATATTCGTGGAAAATGGAGAATGAAAAGTAGGAAATTGAAAATGATAGATGAGTTTGGTTTTTGGTGACAAATATGAGCGACCTAACTCTAAGCGAAAAGAGAGGGATAGCCGAGTACTTGGTAAAGAAGTCCCTCCGGATTGGAAGGAAGAGCAACGGAGACTTCGATTCAGTATCAATACTCTACAATGGGACAGACCCCTCCTGTAGGGAGTTCGCCTTAATGGTTGAGGAAGAGTGCTGGAAGGTGGGCGCCTACACACTGATACGGGAGTACTCCTCAGCTAGAAATAGACTGAAGCACCAACTCTTACCTGACGAGTCGCTCAAGAGGATGGATCCCATATCCAAGGCTATAGCTGAGACTGTGGACGTAAGAATGTTCATTGGTGAAGAGGACGACCCCGCATGGTCGGAGGGTCTTCAAGACAAAATAAAGCTCACGGGTGAGAATCGCCAAAAGCTCTATGAGATAATGGACAGACGTGGTATGAGATGGATTTACTTCGGGTGGCCTATACCCGGTGCAGCAAGGGCTTATGGTATTAGCCAAGAGAGGTTCAGGGAGATATTCATTAACAGCATCAGGATGTCATTCAAAAATGAGATGCTGGATCTTTGCAACTTTTACTCGAAGGCCCTTGGTGTGGCTGATGATGTTCGCATAGCCTCCGATGACACAGACCTATCATTCAGCATAAGGGGAAGACGTATCATCGTTGACGATGCCATCATCTCTGACGAGGACATTGCCAATGGTGACGTGGGTCTAAACATACCTTCTGGGGAGGTCTTTGTCGCACCTATTGAGACATCCGCATATGGTTACATCAGCTTCCCCATTGTTGTGATCCCTGGCTTCGGGAAGGTTGTCAACTTGAGAATAAACTTCCAGGGAGGCAAGGTAGTCTCATTCGAAGCTGAAGAGGGCGCAGAGCGTCTCAAAGCATTCTTCGCCTCCAACACTGGTGAGATAGATAGAATAGCCGAGCTCGGAATAGGGTGCAACCCTGGTGCAGAGTTCACGAACGGCTGCATAATCGTGGACGAGAAGATCTACAAAACAATACACATTGCCGTCGGCAACAACACGGGAAGTTACCATGGGACCAACAGGGCTTCGGCTCATCTCGATATGATAAAACCCATGGATAGAGGTACCCTATACATTGACGGGAGGGTGGTCATGGAAAATGGGATACCAGTCAGAGAATGACCCTCTGAGCCGCCTCTCAGCTGCGATCCTTTCAGGTGATAAGGAGTCTGCAGTGAGCGCTACGAGCGAGGCCCTTCAAAGGTACTCCATAGAGGAAATCCTGAACAAGGGCGTGTTGGCAGCTTGGGAGAGATTTATGTCGTTTTATGAGAAAGACCCTGCCGGAACTTTCAAGACATGGGACGCAGCTTACTTCACGACCCGAAGAATTCTGGGATTGATAGAGTCCGCAGTGTCCATGAGATCCCCCCTTTTTTCAGCTCTAGTCGCCACAGTCAGAGGGGAGGGCCACACACTGATGAGGGATATAGTTGCATCTTACCTCCGGTCCAAAAATATCAAGGTATACTGCCCCAAGAGAGGCATAACAATTGATGATATTAAGGAGGAACTCTCCGATCCCTCTTTGAGATTTGTCGTCCTCTCTTGCATCGACTCAGACACCGAGGAAGCCCTAAAGAGCATAATCTCATCGGTCAGAAGAGTAAGACCAGATATTAAGATAATAGCCGGCGGCCCTCTCGCTGGCAAGATAGGGGCAGATGCCACTGCTTCGAGCATTTCCGGGGTTTTAGATGCAATGATGCGTTAACCTGCTTGGGAAGAGAACTGAAAAGTCGGCGCTTTACTAATTGAGCAAAGCAGCTCATCTCTTTCCACTTAAGATCTTGAACCAAATACATGGAATCTTAAAAAAGCAAAATTATGGAACAAACTTAAAACTTCAACAATAATCAAGAATTTTTGAACGGTCATAATGCGTTTTGGCGCCTCAAATGAAAACAAACTTAAATTATGAAGAAGGGCAATAACATCACATAAAGTTCACCCGGAGTCTTATTCCATGCACAGCCTTCAATGCCAGTGTTTAATTTGGTGGTTGCTTTGAGAGGGATCTACCACGAACTGTGTCTGAACTGCAGGGGACCAATTTCGGACGAGCGCCTTTTGCAGTTCGGGATCTGTGAAAATTGCCTTCCAAGAACTGAGGAATTTAAATCATGGAAACAGGTAATGAGGGCCCTTGAGGTTAGTGGGAGGATCCGCTTTTCCAGGGAGATCTTCCGTTTTTATAAAGAGCTTGAAGAGTTTTCAAAGTTTTTTAGGAAGGCTGTTGGTCAAAGGATGTGGTCTCTCCAAGGGTTGTGGGCTAAGAGGGTGCTATCTAAACGTAGCTTTTCAGTGGTTGCCCCGACTGGTGTTGGAAAGACCGTTTTTGGGATCGTTTCAGCCCTTTATTTTGCAAAAGCTGAGAAGAAAAGCTACGTGGTTGTGCCGACTTCGCTCTTGGTTCAGCAGGCCTCAGAAAGAATAGATGCCTATTCTAAAAGGCTAGGAATAAATCCTAGAAAAATCTGCTATCACTCCGGGTTAGCCGAAGAAGAAAAAAAGGTATTGCTAGATAAAGTCAAAAACGGGGATTTTGATTTACTCGTGACCACTGAGAGGTTCCTCATAGGTCACTTTGATGCTCTAAGAGACAAAAATTTTGATTTCCTGTTTGTGGATGATGTAGACTCCTTCTTGAGATCTCCCAGAAACATAGACAGAATTCTGACGGTTTTGGGTTTTGACAATAACACGATATCGTTGGCTTTCCAGCTTATCGACCTTAAGAGGGAGGCAACTCGATTAAAGAGGATGGGCAAATCCCCATCCGAAGTTCTTGAACGGATCGAGTCAATAAGGCGCGAGATTGAGGATTACAAAGCACGAAACGATGTTGGCCTCTTGGTCGTTTCAGGCGCGACCGTGAAAGCTAGGAGGACCAAGAGAATAAAGCTCTTCGAGGAACTTCTGAAATTTCAGATTGGTCATAAACCCGAACTACTAAGAAACATCAAAGACTTTTATGTCGAGACCTATGAGGATAATGAAGGCCAAGTCCTGTCTCTGATCAAGATGTTAGGCTCGGGATGCTTGATCTTCGTGCCCTCGATCTTTGGCAGGGAACAAGCAGTCAAACTTAGCGAATTCTTAAATTCAAATGGAGTGAAGACTAGTGCCTATGTCAAGTCTAGTGATGAGCTTTTGGAAAAATTCGAGATGGGTGAGTACGACGCACTGATAGGAGTTGCAACCTTCAGAAGTCCTCTCGCGCGGGGGATAGACCTCCCAGAAAGGATTCGCTATGTAATCTTCACAGGCGTGCCGAGGATTGAGATTAGACTATGCTGGGAAGAATACAACCCTACAAAAATCCTCACACTGCTCAAAAACATAAACGAATTGCTGGAAGAGGACCATAGGGATAAGGCAAGCCAAATAATCAACGACCTGCGCAGAATAACCCCAATAGAGAGGCATAGGCTTGAGAGAGTCAAGGCATCTATAGAGACCGGCACTAAACTCGATGGATATGATGAGTATGTTAAAAAAATCATCCTAGAAGCCAGGGACTTTCTGAAGAGAGCAATCACGCCTAAAGTTATCGAGAGAATAACACAGAGCAAGGAAATTTCTCTCAAAAAGAGAGACGGGGAATTTTACCTCGTAGTTGCGGATCCTGTTGCCTATGTTCAGGCTTCAGGAAGGGCCTCGAGAATGTTCGCTGGAGGCATAACGCGCGGTGCGAGCCTACTTCTGGTCGACGACGAGAAGGCATTCTATTCCCTCAGACGTAAACTTGAATTCATTCTCGAAGTCGATTGGAAGAAATTTGATGTCGAAACAGCTGAAAAGTGGTTCAAAAAAGTGGACGAGGACAGGGCGATTATACGGGAAATCGAAGAGGGCAGAGTCAAAAAGCGCGTCAAGGACTTCATAAAGCCTGTTCTCTTGGTTGTTGAGTCGCCAGCGAAAGCCAGGACCATATCGAGGTTCTTTGGAAGGCCCTACAAGAGGAAAATTGGAAACGTGACAGTCTTCGAGATAAACACAGGCGAGTATCTGCTCAACATCGTGGCAACCATGGGGCACATCTATGACTTGGTAATCAACGAAGGTTTCCACGGCGTAAAGGTTCAAAATGGAGAGTTCATACCCATATACCATTTCATAAAGAAGTGCAGGATGTGCGGAGAACAGTTCACCGGCTTGGAGTCCTGCCCAAAATGCAGAAGCCAAGCCCTCTATTCAAAGAGTGAGCTCGTTAGCGCCATGCGTGAGATCGCTTTGGAAGTTAACAAAGTTTTCATTGCCACGGACCCCGATATTGAGGGAGAGAAGATAGCCTACGACATTTACTGTTCGCTTTTTCCATTGAATGACAAGGTTGAGCGTCTGGAGTTTCATGAAATCACCAAGAGAGCTTTTCTCAATGCAGTAAAGAACAGATCAAAAATAAATTTAAGGCTGGTCGAAGCTCAACTGGTCAGACGCATAGAAGACCGTTGGATGGGCTTTGAGCTCAGCCAGATACTCTGGCGCAGATTCAAGAACTACAGACTCTCAGCCGGCAGAGTGCAGACCCCGGTGCTGGGTTGGATAATAGAGAGGGTCAGTGAATCAAGAAAAAAGAAGAAGATTCTTTCTGTGGTGCTCTCTAACGACCTGAGGGTCTCATTCGAAAATCCCACCACGCAACTCTCGGCAGAACAAATTGGCGAAATGAGGGCAAGGATAGTTGAACTGAAAACCGAAGAAAAGATCGTAAATCCACCCCCTCCTTACACCACTGACATATTGCTCCGAGACGCATCGTTGAAGCTCGGCCTCTCGGCTACAAAGACTATGATGCTTGCGCAGGACTTGTTTGAGATGGGCTTGTGCACATACCATAGGACAGACTCTACATCAGTCTCCTCCACAGGGATAGGCATCGCTAAAGATTATGTCCAAGAGAAATACCCCTCACTCTTTGTCCCGCGGAGGTATCTTATGGAGGGGGCTCACGAATGCATTCGACCAACAAGACCATTGGATGCAGGACAGCTGAAAAACTTGATCTCCATGGGGGTTATAAGACTGACGAAAAAACTCACGAACGAACACCTCCGGATTTACGACCTAATATTCAGGCGCTTTGTCGCGAGCCAGATGAGGGAGGTTAAACTCCTGTACCAAAAATTCAAAGTTTTGCTAGATGGTGACCAGGCGCTTGTCGAGCGCCCAGTCAGAATTCTGAGCGAGGGCTTCAACATAATGTTGCCCTTAAAGACCGCAAGCTCTGTTACGGAGGGCGAATACACATTAAAAGACGCAAGGCTGCTCTACCTGCCTGTGGCAAGCCCCTTCACTCAAGGCGAGATAATCGCATTGATGAAGGAGAAAGGTCTTGGAAGGCCGAGCACCTATGCTAGCACTGTTGCAACGATCCTAGAAAGGAATTATGCAGTCGAGAAGAGTAATAGACTCATCAGCACAAAATTGGGTTACAAAGTCTACAAATATCTCAGTTCGAAGTTTGGGGGGCATACATCAGAGGAGGCAACACGAAAACTCGAATCGATAATGGATATGGTGGAGCGAGGGGAAGCAAACTACAAGGATGTCCTAAAAGAACTTTACCAAGAGATCCTGGAAATGAGAAGAGTTAGCGCGTTTTGACTTTTTTAGATCTCGATCAGCATTTAGGGATTCAAAGCCTGACAATTGTACTGTCCAAAGTTTGTAATATTCAACACCATTTTGTTTTCGGTAACCCTCTCCACTAACTGAAAGATCTTTTTTATTATTTTTTTGCCACCGCGTTTCCAAAGCAGAAGAAAAGTAAACAATCATGTATAGAACATAAAATTCCTAGGTCTCTCCAGTCCAAACGGGAAGCGGAACTACTAGCTTCATGAAATCTCATAACTTGTGGGATCTGGAATCCCTGACTCCGAAAATGCCTTCTTTCTGTTTACACACGATTCACAAACTCCGCAGTGCCTCTCTCCGCCTCTATAGCAGCTCCATGTCATCTCGAACGGCACGCCCAGCTTATTTCCGAGCCTTATAAC
>JBMFMY010000043.1:0-746 GCA_049970435.1 Candidatus Methanomethylicaceae archaeon | reverse complement strand
CGCTCTTCTTCATTTTGCTGAGAGGGGCTCTGATGAAAAGTTTAGAATCAGTTCCGAGCCTCGCCGCCCTCTGAAATGCCCTCACGAAGGATGACCTGCAATCTGGATAATAAGGCTCATCGGAGCCCTGTGCGCCATAAAAGATGTAATTGGCACCTATGGATTGGGCATAAGCAACAGCGAAGGACAGCATTATGCCGTTTCTAAAGGGCACAACTAACTGCTTTGAGAACTCTTTCGTTATAGG
This sequence comes from Candidatus Methanomethylicaceae archaeon, assembly GCA_049970435.1. Lineage (GTDB taxonomy): Archaea > Thermoproteota > Methanomethylicia > Methanomethylicales > Methanomethylicaceae > JBMFMY01. The sequence continues at coordinate 499 of JBMFMY010000043.1, read as the reverse complement.
TATGCTTTCGTCCACAAGGGAAGTCGATCCTAAGTATATATCTTTCAACATGCTAAGATCTACGACTTTGAGATCTATGCTGAGCCTCTCCGCAATTCTTCTAGCAGCATCGATCTCTCTCTTTGCGATCTGCCCGTAGTCGAAGGTAATCGGGTATGCCTTGTATCCTCTCTTGATGGTCAGGTAAAGGACTGTGGTGCTGTCAGGGCCTCCCGAGAAGATCACAACGGCTCTCCTTTCCATACTATCTCACCTCCATCAAATGCTTCAGAGTCCTGTAGACTAAGTAGCCCAGGCCAGCGGTTGCGAACCCTATTCCCGCCAAAAGATAAATAAAGGTTACCAAAAAAGGGGCTCCAAAGGCGTAGTTCAGGAGCACCCCTACCCATGCCGAGAGAATCACGGAGTATGTGATTAGCCCCATCAACACGCTCCTCTCTTTTAGTTTCATCAAAATAAGAAGAGCAACGAAGGTTGGGAGTGCGCTGAGTAAGTCAAC
>JBMFMY010000042.1:0-8871 GCA_049970435.1 Candidatus Methanomethylicaceae archaeon | reverse complement strand
CCTCCCCACTGACTCGTTTGGAGCTATGGTCCGAGGAGGTGGGACCTTTATCTTCCCCTCTGGCATATGCTCTAGAGCATATCTGATTATATTCGCACTCTCGATCATCTCCAAGCACCGAACAATAGTCCTTGCATAGACGTCACACCCATCATGAGTGATGACGTTGAAGGGAATCTCCCCGTAAGCCAGGTACGGATCGTCCGCCCTCACATCACTCTTTATCCCGCTTGCCCTCAAGGTCGGACCGACCGCACATAGAGAGATGGCGTCCCTAGGCTTCAGTATCCCTACATCTTTTGTCCTCTTCAGGAATGTCTGCTCGGTCTCTAGGACCTTCATATACTTCTTCACATTGCTCTCGAACTTATCCATGAACTTCTTGATCTTGGTCGCCTGCTCCCCTGTTATGTCTCTCCTGACCCCCCCTATGGTATTGATAGCATGAGTCACTCTATTCCCAGAGATCTCCTCCATCAGATCCATTATCATCTCCCTGTCGCGCCAGAGGTACATGAAGAGTGTGTCGAAGCCTGCCTCATGGGCAGCTATCCCGACCCAAAGCGAGTGGCTGTGGAGACGCTCCAACTCAGCCATTATCGTCCTTATGTATGCTGCCCTCGGCGGAGGCTCAAGCGGTATTAGCCCCTCCACAGTCTGTGTGTAACATGTGGTGTGCGCATGGGAGCATATCCCGCAGATCCTCTCCGCTAAGTACAAGTTGTGCAAATATGTTTCTTGCTCGAAAGCCTTCTCAACACCTCTGTGGACGTAGCCTATCCTTGGCGTCACCTTAACGACTATGTCTCCATCAACCTCAAAGAGGAAGTACTCAGGCTCCTTCAATGCAGGATGTTGGGGACCGAAAGGAACCTTTATTGTAGTCCCGTAACTCATCACCTTCCACCCCTTGCTATTCTATTCAACTCCTGAACCGTATACTCCTTTCTCAGAGGGTATACCTCCTCTGGCCACCCTTCTGGCAGTATGAGAGGCCCCATGTTGGGGTGCCCCTTGAACTCTATACCCAGCAGGTCATGGATCTCCTGCTCATAGAATATTGCGCCTGGGATGAGATCCGTGATGGTGGGAGCCTTCGGGGGACTCTTTGGAACCCTAACCCCGATGGAGATCTCTACCGAGTACTTGTATGCGAAGTGGTATAAGAGCTCCATCTCCTGACCCAAGTCCACCCCTGTTATGGTTGAGAGGTGCCTCAGTTCTAGGTCTTCTATGAGTCGGGAAAGGAACTTCTTGAAACTCTCAGGCTTCACCCTTATGAATATCCTCCTCTCTTTGGGTCTCTTTATCTCAATCACATCGTCCTTATAACCCTCAAGTTTTTTCATCAGATCCTCCACTTTTCCCTCCTCCACTCAATTTGTTAAGCAACTTGACTATCCCATGGATAATAGCCTCAGGCTTTGGCGGGCATCCTGGGATATAAACGTCGACAGGTATTATAGTGTCCACCCCACCGTGGACGCTATAGCAATCCTTGAATGGTCCACCGCTCATGGCACAGGTGCCAATTGCCACAACGAACTTCGGCTCTGGCATCTGCCTATATATCCTGAGCAATCTCTTCGTTATCTGCATGGTTATCGGTCCGGTGACCCCAAGCACGTCCGCGTGCCTTGGACTACCTTGGAGCTTTATGCCGAACCGCTCAACGTCAAACCTGGGGGTTATGGCTGCCACGAACTCTATATCGCACCCGTTGCAACCCCCTGTGTTGAAATGTATCAGCCAAGGCGATCTGATCCGCGCCCATTTTTTCACAGACATTATTTGTGCCTCCTAGAGATCACCAAAACCATGATCGATGCTAGCGCCACCGCAGAGTATATTGCAGGCATTATTCCTCTCTCAAAGAAAGATATCGCCATTATGAAAGTCAATACATCGAAAATCAGGAAGTAAAGGGCATATATCAAGAACTTTTCCATATTTATTCCATGTTCTTCTATCTGAAACTCCTCTCCACAGGCGTAGGGGGCTAACTTTTCTGGATCTCGATCCGAAACTTTTGGAGAGATCCTTCCACCGATCCAAAAGATCAGCACTATTACAATAACCGCAGACACCGCCGCCACAGGCAATAAAAATAATGGATCTAGGCTCATCGAATTCGCCGCTCTTAAGAGCCAACATTTAAATATATAAATGATTGATATAAGTTTTTTGTGTGATGTCAGAGGGGCGATCCATACGTCCGCGCTCGAGGGGCTACAGGTAATTCTAATGGCTTTGACCATCATCTTTGCTGTCGCAACCTTAGAGATCAAGAAGCTTCTCTATGCAGTACTCTCATTCTGTGGAATGTGCGTATCAATAGGTGCATTATACTGGCTCCTTGATGCGCATTACATTGCGGTCTACCAGCTACTGGTATATGCAGGTGGTATAGTGACCTTATTCATCGCCGCCCTCACGCTCACAACACTGAAGGAGGAGAAGAAATAATGGTCCTAGACAAGACCACCGCCGCAGGTGCCCTTTTGAGCGTTTTGGCGATCCTGTTATTTGTCATATTGATCTTCCAAAACGGTTTCCCCGCTCTTGAATACACCTTAGACATGAGCCACTATCTGAGTGTTCAGGGTGACATCGGTTCGGGCTACAGCCGATTTTTGTGGGAGAACCGTAGCACCGATGTGATAGCACAAGCCTTTGTTATGTTTGTAGCGGCGGTGTCATGTCTGGCCATATTTAGGGAGACCAAGGGTGATGAGAAGTGATCGAGACGCCCCACTACCTGATATTTTCATTCATCCTATACATGATAGGAGTATACTGCTTGGTGACAAAGAGGAACATGATAAGACTTGTATTGGGCATAGAGATTCTGATAAATGCCGCAAACTTCAATTTCATAAGTCTTGCCCATTCGATGCCTGGGCTCCTAGATCCTTTGGCTCTATCTATCGTTACAGTCTCGATAGGCCTGGCTGCCTCCGTGAGCGCGGTTGCCATTATAATCATAGTTTATGCCTATCGTCACTACGGAACCTTGGATGTTCGTTTCCTGAAGCGTCTGAAGGGATAGGTGGGGATCGATGTTTTCACCACCAATCGACACCTTACTGATATTCGCCGTGACAACTCCCATACTTGGTTGGTTTACTGAACGCGTTAAAAGACCACAACTGAGCGCCATCTATTCAAGTGTGGGTCTAATAGCCTCCCTCTGGTATATTTACAATCTATTTAGTACGGTTTCTTCTGAAGGAGTTCAGACCTATACCAGTTTCTTCTCATCACAACTCAGGATCGACATGTTAGGAATTTATATGTCAACGATCTTCGTGATCATTGGTATATCCGCTTCCATATATTCCATCAAGTATATGGAGAGGGACACCGGAATCCCTTTATTCCATTCTCTTTTACTGCTGATGATAAGTGGCATGGTGGGGACAGTCTTCGCGGGCGACTTCTTTACCTTCTTCGTTTTCTGGGAGATGATGTGCATATCATCCTACACGTTAGTTGCTTTCCGAAAGCAGAGGTGGGAGCCAATAGAGGCTGCCTTCAAGTACCTCGTTATGAGCTCCGCAGGATCTGCAACGCTACTATTTGGAATGTCGATGCTCTATGGGATGTGTGGCACTCTGAACTTCCAGGGGCTGTCCTTCGCATTATCGAGCATCGGTCATAACGTCTGGCTCTACGTCTCGGCTACATTCATACTCATAGGCCTCGGCGTGAAGAGTGCGATAGTTCCGCTCCACACATGGCTGCCTGACGCACATTCCGCGGCGCCTTCCCCGATCTCTGCTATGTTATCGGGAGTTGTCGTAGAGACCGGAATTTACGCCCTATGCCGGGTCGGATTTACCGTTTTAATGGGCATCGACGTTCAATGGCTGAGCGTCATTGCTGGGCTCAGCCTGATAACAATGTTCGTTGGGAATCTCACTCCGCTCCTTCAGACTGATTTGAAGAGACTCCTTGCGTACTCGAGCATCGGTCACATAGGATACATGTTGGCGGGGCTGGCGACTGGGACCGTCCTAGGACTCACTGGAACACTTATGCATATCTTCAATCATGCGATCATGAAGAGTGCCGCATTCCTTTGTGCTGGCGTAATCCTCTACAGACTTGGGACAAGAGAGCTCAATGAGATGTCGGGAATCGGCAGGAGAATGCCTATAACGGCGATAACGTTCATTATCTCACTTCTCGCTTTGACGGGGCTACCTCCATTGAATGGATTTGTTAGCGAAATGACAATAGTATTGGCCACAATGGAGGCAAATATGACGTGGCTTGGGGTTGCCGTGATTATAAACAGCATAATCTCTGCAGCCTATTATATTAGGGTTATAAGAACTCTGCTTCAGCCCGTAACCGAGAAAAGGATAGAGGAAGCGAAGGAAGGTCCTTCACTCATGTTGGCAATTCTCTGCATCCTTGCTGCAATGATTATAGTACTTGGTATATGGCCAGATATCTTGATTAATTTTGCGATGAATGCTGCCAAAGTTCTTTTGGGGGTGGGTGATCCGACATGAACTCTATTTTTGAGTTTGCTCCATGGCTTTGCTGGGCAATGCCCACTGTGGGATCCATTATTCACTTCATATTGCCCAAAAAAATGGGGAGAATTAGATACGCCGTAGTTGTGGTGTTCTCGTTCATGGCTTGGATGATGGCACTCTTTTTAATCCCCTTCATGCAGATTCGTGGATATCTTGATATTGGCGGACTCTGGTTTTCACTGCCGAGTGGAGGTGCGATTGGAATAGGGATATTATTAGACTCTCTCAGCATCGTATTGGCAAACCTAGTGGCTTTCCTTAGTTTTCTGATAATGGTATACTCTTTCAAGTACATGGAGGGTGAACCTGGGGAAGACAGGTATTGGTTTTTCATGTCATTCTTCATTGGCGGAATGTTGATGCTGATATTGGCTGATAATCTGTTCTTTTTGTTCATAGGTTGGAAGATCGTAGGACTTTGTAGTTATGGTTTGATAGGTCATTACTACAATGATGACAGGAAATACTGGATTGGCGGTCCTTCACCCTACCAATTCCAAAAACCCTCCAGGTGCGGTCTCAAGGCTCTACTCGTAACAACCCTTGGAGATGTAGCACTCCTTGGAAGCATCATAATCATATACCTATATTCAGGGACTTTCAATTTCGTGGAACTTTACCAACAGGCAGACACATGGTTACCAGAGATCGCTAAGACTCCGGGCTTACTTACAGTTACTATACTACTATTCTTAGCAGGACCGTTCGGCAAATCTGCGCAGTTTCCATTTCACGAATGGCTTCCTGAAGCCATGGCTGGCCCAACCCCAGTTTCTGCACTGATACATGCGGCAACAATGGTAAAGGCTGGTGTGTATCTGGTCGCAAGAGTCCTCCCCATATTCTATTTTGCCGCATGGATCGCCACCCCGACTGTTCAGGAAGCCCTCACATTCTTCATCGTTGTAGCCATGATTGGTGGGTTCACGGCTTTTCTGGCAGGAACTCAGGCAATGGTATCACTTGAACTCAAAAAAGCCTTGGCATACTCAACAATGAGCGTCATAGGATACATGATGCTGAGCCTTGGGGTAGCGGGTTTGAGCCCAAATACTATCGTAGAGGGCTTCACTTCTGGAATATTTCACCTGATAAACCACGGAATATTTAAGGCAGCCTTGTTCCTCTGCGCTGGTGTCTTGATACACGCCTCGGGCTCAATCTATATCACAGATATGAAGTTTTCAAGAAGGGATATGAAATTCACATGGCTCTTCATGTGGATCGCGGCTCTCTCGCTCATAGGCGTACCGCCCCTTTCAGGTTTCTGGAGTAAGGATGGAATTCTTCTTTCATGCTTAGAGAGTGGACAATACATGCTCTTTGCATTGGCAGCCATAACAGTTTCAGTAACAAGCTTCTACGTCATAAGATTCATGAGTATAATCTTCCACTCTGGATCCACAAGTTCTGGTAAACACGCTGAGCATTCAAACGACCATTCAGGTGAGGCTCCTAAACTCATGCTGCTTCCCTATGGGATTTTAGCAATTTTGACAGTTGGTATTGGTCTATTGGGTCCGTGGATGAAGGAGATATTGTCCGAACTATTTGCGGAGGAGTTTCGCGCGTTGGAACTTCTCCCTGTGGGCACTGGTGTGGAACATGTCGTTTCCTTTAGTCTTGGAGAAGCTATTCCGGTAGCGATCTCACTGGCAATGATAGTGATAGGTGGTCTCCCAGCCTACAGTGCCTATATCGCCAAAAAACTTGATGTTGCTAGCCTCCTCCAGAGACATGCTCTACTAAAACACCTCCATGGATTCTTATGGAACCGCTGGTATATGGATGCATTATTTAACAAGGTCTTTGTGAACTCGATTCTTGTTGCGAGAGAACCTACCGCAAAGTATGTAGAACACAGTTTGGATACCGCGATAAACGATGGAATACCAAAACTCTTCTCATTGATAAACACCAACATCAGGAAGATTCAGACCGGCGTATTCTCAGTAAACATGCTGTACATACTGACCTTTCTTATAGTGCTACTTCTGATTTTCTTGGTATGGGGGTGAGATTACGTACATTCCGTACCTGCTCCTACAATCCGTGGTACTCCCCGTCTTATCTACTCCCCTCTTAGTACTTATCGGGAGAAAGATTGGAAAACGTGTAGGATGGGTGGCCTGCGCAATCCTTGCGTACACCACAACACTTCTTCTTATCGCTGGATATAACATATGGAACGCTTCTGCACCAATCATCGAAGAATACACTTGGGCTACGGCCATCTTCGTATTAAAGTTCGGTTTCCTAGCTGATGGTCTTAGTCTACCAGTAGCTCTGATAATGAATATAATTTGCAACGCACTTGTAGTCTTCTCTATCGAATACTTGGATCACAGGATTCACGTAATTTATAAGAAGGAGAGCAAACCCCTTAACGCATATTACTACTCATTGTTCATGTTTTTTGCAACTGGACTGATTGGAATATCTTTTGCAACAAACCTAATTGAGGTTTATGTCTTCTTGGACTTTTTGCTGGTCCCACTCTATTTCATAATGGATTACTTTGGATATGTTGATAGGCACAGGGTGGCTACAATGTGCTTCATATGGGGGTTCGTAGCAGGTGCTATTTTCTTGATTGGTTCAATTATGGTTTATTTGCAGACAGGGAGCTTTGCAATCATTGACCTGCCCCTTCTTCTAGGTAAACCCCTGGCACTCGCAGCAAGTCTCTTTATGCTTCTCGGGATGCTAATCAAGCTCGCCGTATTTGGTTTTCATGTTTGGTTGCCTTGGGTCCATGCAGAGCACCCAACATGTATAGCTGGTGTCCTAGCCATTATAGTGGGAGTAGAGAATTACCTCTTGGCTAGGATATTCGTCCAATATTTGCCAGAGATCCTCCAGTCTCTCAGCCTTCCATTAATGATCTGGGCCGTGATAACTATGATCTATGGTGCAATGTTAACCATAGCACAAGATGACGTGAAGCGCCTTTATGCATGCTCTACGATTGGGCAGACAGCATACTCTATTCTAGGACTTGCAAGTTGCACAGCCTTCGGGGCCGTTGGTGGCATATTCTACTTCCTGAGCCACTCCTTGGGCAAGGCGATTCTCTTCTCTGTCGCTGGCATACTTGTCTATCAAACTGGGGTGCGAGATATGCGACAGATGGGCGGTTTGGCGAGGAAAATGCCCATCACAGCGACATTGTGCATAATGGGATCGATGATCTTGTCCGCTATCCCGCCATTCAGCGGACTGCCCGCAGAATGGATAATGTTTGTCGGTATATTCCAAAAAAGCACACTTGACACTGGTAACCTTATAGTAGCAGTGGTAGGATTATTTGCCACCTTCTTAACTTTGATCTATACATTCTGGCCAGTGATGCGGATATTCTTTGGACCTCTGCCCACCTCATTGGAAAATATGAAGGAAGCTCCGCTTACAATGCTTGTACCTCTACTCACTTTGGCAATAATTTCATTCATTATTGGTGTATACCCGGAGCTCATTACCAAATTTCTGGTCTCGGTCTTTACCCTAGGGTAACCCGAATCTTTACAAAATGGGCGCCCAGAAAGCCCCTGATTTTAATCGCGGGGATGAATGGGCAAAGAATAAATACTTCTGGATTTTTTGAATTTGGATGTGGTCCGGATGTCAGAATGCTGGGATAGGGCTCCGGACCGAATTGGGTGGGAAGGCCCCAGCGGCGGAGCATTATAATCCCGAGTACCTCTTGTGGTAGGGATAACGGGCTGGTGGCACAGCCCTTGCAGACAGCCACGGAGCAATGAGGGGGTGAATGCTGAAACAGATGTGCCCTCAAGCATTGAAGGGGCTGTGTGCAAGAACCTCCCGACTTCAGTCGTGGAGAGTGTCAAACAATATTATCCCCCCTTGTGGTCCAAAGAATGTTTTGTGGGTACTTCCCGTCACAATCTCGACTCCCTATTCTAATGGGTCCTGAAAGACCCTACCTGCAATTAACCCGAGTACATGCGTAGCATCGTAGGCAACTATGGCTCCAACTTCGTCGGCTATACCTCTGAGCTCCTTCACAGGGTGTGGGAATAGTATCTCGCTCGCACCTAGCAACACAATTTTGGCTTTACTCTGGCTATCAATCTCTCCGCTTCGCCTACATCGATATTCATCTCATCTATGGAAAATGGCATAGGCACTAGACTAACCCCATGGATCTTAGAACATTCCCTAAAGCTCGCATGCCCTCCATCTATCACACTCAAAGCCGTGACAATTTCACCAGGCGCCGTAAACCACAGTTTCAGAATAAATAGGCTTAAATAGGTGTTTGTAGTAAGGATAGGGTATGCCAGAACGCCTCTACACCCTTAAA
>JBMFMY010000041.1:0-8893 GCA_049970435.1 Candidatus Methanomethylicaceae archaeon | reverse complement strand
ATTAAACATTGCTCCTACCCACATTTCCTAAAAGCTAAACATTTTTCTTCGGATCCTGATTTTCAACTTCTTCGTTGCTTGCCATGTCTTTAAGCTTTTGTCTGAGCAGAAATATCGAAGACTTGAGTTCTGCAAATTGTTTAGGTAGATCTTTCGCCACATCAACAGGTTCTTCTCTTTTGAGTATTGAGAGTACTTCAAGGTCTTCTTTTGGGGAGGCTGTTGCATTCTCACTGTTTGATTCGGATTTCTCTGTTTTCAGAGGCTCTTGATTTTTTACTTTATCATCTTTAAGTTTCTCAACGACCTCAAGATTTTCAATTTTATCTTTTTTATTTTGATCTTCGCTTTGAATGGCTACCACTCCGCCTAAAAGAGATAAAACATCCTCAGAATTGGCAATTGTTTTAGAATTCTCCGATGGAGGCATGGTAGAGGTTGCATAGCCGGCTTTTCTCTTCAAAACTTCTTCTACTTCGGATAAAGTTTGGGCTTGTTTTACATTCACCTTCTGGGTCGCGTCTGCTACGCGTGTGGCTTCTGATTTTTTTACGTCGACCTCGTTTATCTTGCTTCCTTCATCTTTACTAGCTTCAGTCGGAGTTTTTTCAATCGTTGCGGGTGCAAGAGCCTCTATTTTTGGTTTAATTTCCTCTTTTAACGATGTAGGTTGATTGTTCTTGGCTATTTCTGTCGAGACATTATTTACTTCTACAGATGTACTTTTTATGTCATTAGTCAAGGTTGATGATTCTATCCCAGCAGAGTGTGACAGGGTGCCTCCTTTTTTATTTAAAAATCCGATAAAGCGACTTAACCTGAGGTTTGTTTTTTTGAAGTCATTATGGCTTCCGTCTGATATTGATTGTGTCCTCTTACTATGTCTTTCATTTGAAATTTTAACTAAATCATAAAAAATAAACAACAATATCCCCATAGCAAAAACAAGAGCAAATATAACGGCAAAAGGTAAGAACAGAGTTAACCAAGTAGCATCCATTAACTGCACCTCCAATTAGCCAATTTCAACCCTCCCAAGCTTTCATATTTTTTCGGACACCTTTTTTTAAGCAAACATATCCCTCCATTATATTAGAAAGGTACGGGAACCATCCTAGATAGACCGATATAAGACAGATAATTTGCCACCAGCGTGAGGCACAAGTAATAAGCCATCCAGCCAGACAATAGGAACAGACCTGTGTGAAAACTCATATTGAATTCTTGTTCTCCGGAAATTTCATGAATTATGAAAGCATTGATTATAGAGAGAGCGAAAATCAAGATGTAGACATAGGTAGCAATTCCTGAAACAGACAACATTCTGCCAAAAACTATCGAAATGCCAGAGTGTTGGAATTGCTTGAACATTTCAGAAAATGTTTCTACAATAGCCATTATCAAACCCATTATAGCACAAAGTATTGGATGCATCGGGACGACAATTCCTCTCATGAGCGCTGCCGTCTCCTCGACCCTTTTTCTCAGTGTTAATAAGAAGATAGAGCTGTTTGTTATCAGAGGACCAAATACCTTAGCGGGTGAGCCGTATAAACTCGCTTCATTAAACGCTTCAACGTGTATCCTTATAAGTTCACTAGAAGTGTTTTTCTTAAATGATTCCCAGCTCTTAGTTTTGCTTATCCCCACTCCAAATTTTGCCGCCAAGCTTTTAATATGTGGTGAAAGTTTTCCAAAATCAAGCTTGGCGATATCTTGGAATGCATAGATAATAGATGTTCCCAAATTTGAAAGTGAGGTAGTGAGCATAGTCATAAATTCTGGGAAGCGCTCGTCTAGCGACTCAATGACCTTGATCCTCCTTCGACCGAGATATCCTATTATGAGCAAAGGTAAACCAGCTACTGAGAGTATTATAATGCCCAGATCTCTGGGGGCGAGCCCAAAAATCAGCAATACCAAAACAGCAGTGCATGCAATAAGTGTGAGCCTCAAGAGAAGCTTCTCAAATTTTAGGAGGCGTTCAACATTCTCTGATCGCTCGCTATTAGATATCATCTTTACAACAGGAGAATAGACGTAGAAGAATACGGAAAAGAGTCCATATATAACAATCACCCCAGGGACGACCGCACTAATAAATTCCAAACCTGCACCCCAAATCATTCCAGAAAAAATCATTATCATCACAATTAGTATGCCTGAAGATAAGATCGCGCTGTAGGCCTCCGTGAAGCGTCTTAACCTGGTGTTAGACCTCTCCATGTCACTAGAATAAACTATCATGAAATTACCATACTCTTTATTTAAGAATGCTATCATATCTTCGCCCATCTTTGCTATTTGTGAAAAACGCTGTAAGAAATCTCTAAAATAGGGGAGGCGAGCATCCTTTCTCGTTATCTCTATGGATCTGGGAAGGTCTATTCCAAGCTCTACCAAAACTGAGATCTTCTTCATAAATTTAGTTATGCTTCCAAAATTACTCCTTGAGGTTGCTCTAACAATTTCTAATGATGATATATCTGCATAAGCACATACTAGCATGTGCATTAAAAAAAATGGCAATGTGTGCCACTGATATTTGATAGTTCTGGCATGTCTGAGGGCAAGGAGGCGATCCTTGAAGGAGACTTTAGTCCGTTCTTTAATTTTTTTAGCCTCAAGTAGCTCCATTTCCTCTTTATCCTTCTTGGACATCCAAGGGGGCAACTCTTTCGCAACAACAGTCACACATATTCCCTCCTCAAATCTCTACCATATAATGGACACTTATGCTCAGATTCGCGGTAATCGATTTGGAATACATTTAGGCCATTCATTAAATTCCTTATTGCTCCCATCAAAACGGATGAAATTCTAAAGATTTGAAAATGTGAGAAGAATCCTATCCCTTGATTTTTAACTTCCAAATAAAAGTGTCTGAAGCATTGGCACAAGTTGCATTCATTCATTTTGAACCCTCCTTCAAAATTTTATCTATGGCTTTCATTGTGAAAGAGTCGAAATTCATATCTGCTATGTATGGATTGTCGTATATCTTTGAAAGGGCTGCGTATACTTCATAATAGTCCATAACATTCATTTCAATGAGTTTGTCAATTATGTAGGACCTAAGCTCAAGCTCATCGTAAATCTTTCTGGCATCTCTAGGAGACAGACCCTTCATAGGGGCTATTTTGTATTCCAATAAATAGCTATTCCCAACGCCCCTGAAGTTGTGCTTGTCTGTTACAGGATCCCAAGAAAATATTTCTATGAAGTTGTATGATTTTTCGACAGGGTCTATGCCAATAATCTCGCATATTCCTGTGACTCGCCTCTCGAACTTCCCTGTTTTAGGACTCTTAACACTGCTTTGAAAGACGACAACATTCAAATTATCGACATATGCAGGAGGTATGTTTATCGGATCACCGGTGATCCTTTGTATTAGCTTTTGCATGGATGAGGCGTGAAAAGTAGATATAACTGGATGTCCTGTCTGTATAGCTTGGAAGGCAACATTACCTTCCCTTCCTCTTATCTCTCCAACAATTATGTAGTTCGGTCTCTGCCTCAGAGCAGACATGAGTAAATCGAACAATTCCACTGAAGAAGTCTCTGTTTCGCCTCTCCTAGTTACCTCGCTAACCCAGTTTGGATGAGGTATGTAAACCTCCGGGGTGTCTTCAATTGTGATGATTTTTGCGGTCGGTCTTATGAAGACGGTGATCGCGTTCAAAGTTGTAGTCTTACCAGACGCAGTCTCTCCACAGACAAACATGGACATTCCATGCTCCAGCATTATCCAAAGGTAAGCAGCCATCTTGGAATCGAGGGTGCCAAACTTAACTAGTTGTGTTATGCTCATAGGTATTTTGGAGAACTTCCTTATTGTGAAATTTGTCCCACGTCTGCTCACATCACTACCAAATACTACATTCAGCCTTGACCCATCAGGTAAAGAGGCATCAACAATGGGGCGCCTGGGGCTAACCGGGCGACCGATTCGTTCACAGATCCTGACAACAAACGAGTCGAGAGATTCATGTGTGGGAAATTCTATTGAGGTTTTCATAGATCCAAAGATCTTATGCTCTATGAATATCGGACCTACACCATCACATGATATGTCTTCGATGTAAGGATCCCTGATTAATGGCTCGATGAGACCATTACCTGCTTTTTCTACAATTATTTCGTATCGAAGGCGCATGTAATCATCATGGGGGAGTGTAATAGTTGGAGCCTTTATTTTGAGATCCTCTTGTTTGGGTTGCAGTACAGGTTCACCTTCTTTGCGCACGATACTATCAAACAAATCGTTGAGGAAAGATTCTCTATCTTTCATCAGTGAGAGCATGTTTTCATTAACAATTTTTGCAAAAAGCTCCTCCAACTTGGTAACCAGATGAGCCTTTTCTGCTGGGAGTCTAGGCTCTATTGGTCTGTAGAAACCGTAAGCATCTCTGGTGCCCTTGTAGACATGTATGAATATAAGCTCTGAGACGGGATAGATTATATTAAATTTTTTCAATGTTCTGAGGTCGCGAGACAGAGCTGCTTTGAACTGAAGAGTAGCACCATCAACAGATATTGCATTATTATGAACATAATCATGAAGGTGCGGTGCTTTTTTTGCAAATTCATCGAAGGATCCGCCCAATAATGAAGATAGAGAACACTTTCCCGTAGATCCCGTAGGAATAGATCCCGTCGAGATTCCAGTTATATTTTGCCCTCCAATGCCCACATTAATGCCCGAGCTAATACAAACCACCTCAGGCTTTCACCTGAGCGAAGGGCAATACGCGAATTCCCAAGCCGGGTTCGACTTTGAAAGCACATGTATTGTTCTGGGCTTTTGCCGCACCGCGTAACTTCATGACCTCCAAGGATCTAGCCATCTCCCCGCTAGGCATATTTTTTACCCGGAATATAATGTGACCATCACAGATAGACCTTATACGGACGAGAAGATTAGAATCAAATGCAAAAGGATGAACAGTTATGAATATAACCCTGCCATTGATGTCCACATAATTTCTGAGCTCTGATAAGAAACTTAAAAGATCTTTTTCAGAAGAGTGGGTTACTATAAAGGTTAGAGAGTCAAATATTATTACTTCAGCGCTCCCTTTCTTTTTTATGAAGTTTAGCATCAAACTCAGGTAATTTGCAGCCACATCTTCGTCCCAGTCTATCCCCCTTGAGTGGAAAGCAGTCACCTTAAATTGCCCTTCTATGAACGCGGAACGAACATTAAATGAGAGCGTCTCGAGTTGCTTGATTAACGATGTTACGGTCATCTCGGTCGTTATATATCTGACAGTGAAGCCATTGTTCAAGGCGCTCCATGCCACCTCTTGGACGAATGCACTCTTGCCAGTATCGTTTTCACCTTCCAGAAGGTTCATCGATGGTACAGGAATTCCGCCTATAATGCGTTCTAGCTCACCATTGAGAAGACGCAGGGCCTTGACTTTTTTAATAGGGGTTTGAGCCTTACTCATTTTAACCACCCACCACTCAAGAGAAAGCCCAAGAGCACTCCCCCCCATCAGGAAGCATCATGACAAAGTACCATTCGGCGTTATCGGAAGGGCTTGGAAGAAAGATAGCAAGCTCGAGTGTTTCTCCAGGATCCCATATTCCTGTTCCCTGTTCCAAGTTTATGGGATTTATTAGATCTCCAGTTCTGTTGCCAACAAGTACACGATTTATTTCCCATCCAGAGCCCTTATCCAACCTGATTGTTACCAAGTTTCCGTTATTTCTGTAACTTACTAGAATGTCTGCTAGTTCCAGTTTACTAATTGGGATCCCCTTATTTCCATACATTGTCACATTTACATAAAATATCGAATAAGTACTCATGTATCCAGAATCTACTTGAGGCGATGATAGTTGACGTGGGAGATAGTTTATGAGTTCAGCATATGAAGTCACAAATTTAACTGTTGAGCCGAACAATACAAGAACAATCATACCGACCATGGCAACTGCAAAAACCGTCCCGAAGCCACCCAATTCAACCACCTACTGAGAATGTGTATTCAGCAAACGTTCCAAACGGCGTTATAAAACGGACGTACCAGTCTCCGGGAGTTACCTCGCTCCCAAAGGATATCTCAACCTCTATAGTCTCTCCAGGATCTATACAAAGATCCGAATCCAAGTCATTTATCAGGGAATAGTTCCAGGAGGGGGGGTTAGAGGCTGAAAATGGAATAAATGAAACGTTTCCTTTTGGACCGGCGAATAGGGCAAACTTACTCAGAACCGAAGAGTCGACTTCATTTACACCAGTGTTTTTAATCCAGATTTTTATGAGGTCAACAGAATTTTTCGCGGCAAAGACTATCTTAAATTTAACGGCCAAAGAGTCTTCTGCACTGCTTAATAGCGAGTTTCCAACCGAGCTTATTTGATTTAAGGACTGGATCATCGCCGTAGATATTGTGGCGGCGGCCAAGATCACTGCAATTGTTATTATTGATTCCGAAATAGGGCTGGACATTATGTCCTAACCCCCCTCTGATTTCATCAGATTTAATGCTATCAGAAAGTCAATATCTGGGGCGTTCCTAACAAGTTTGTCGAATAGGTAGGTTACCACCAAGTGATCCTTGAAATCTGTCTCTCTCTCCTCGGGTAATCCCTTCGAATTTATCACCGAAAGTGCTCTTAGTAGGGAAGATTTAACATCGTCAGATAGCCGCCCCATTTTGTAATACTCCTCTACCACCCTTTCGGCGCCCCGCCTCCCGAAAATCTGCATCAGGGCGCTGGCACAGGCTGTTATGCCCACAATGCTTGTGGTCTGAGCGTCCCCGGTAGGAGTTTCATAACTAATGTTTTTATTCTGTGATAAGTTCATCCTCTTTAACTGATCAAGAGGATCCGAAAGATCTTTCATCAAATCATCAAGTAAAGCTGATTTCAATGACGTTAAACTTTCCTTCATTTTTTCGTCTAACACTTTTTTAGCCTCCTCTCTTACCAAATCACGAAGGTGAGTTTCCAGAATTAACTTAACTTGCTCAGAGGTCAAAACATCAGGTCGCTCATCTAGAGCTCTCTTCAGATCTTCTACATCGATGGGGACTTTGAGCAGACCCTTCTCTCTCATCTCCTTTATCTTTGCCTCTATAATAGGGCCTGACTGCTCCTGAACGAACTTCGTTATCATGGCCTCAAGAGACTCTTTGAGCTTTCCTTCAACGACAGTTCTGACAAGACTCTCCAGACGCTTTTCCATGAACTCCTTCAGTTTTTTTTCGGTTATGTTCTCAGCCATTGTTAGCATTACTTCATCCATGCCAAGACCTTTTAAATAGTTCATTGGGTTCTCGAGTTCGGTCAAGACTGTCCGTACGTCCGAAAGGACTGAGTTTGTCTCTTTAGAGATGCCTGAGATTGCTGCCTCTAGCTTGTTTGTTTTCTCCTCAAGCTGAAGCAGTTTAATTCCAATGTCTTCACCTACATCATTAACCATCGACGTAAATTTGTTCCCCCCAAACACCAATAAATGATCCTGAAAACACTCCCTTTAAGACGCTTGAAAACTGGCGACTGTCGATCGCCACGCATTATGATGATAAAAATATTGAAAAATGCATTTTGTTTATTAGGAAAAAAAGAAAAAATAGAGAAAAAATTGGTTTTAAGCGCCTGACAGCACCATCACTGGGAGTAAGCTCGCCGGCATCTGTCCAGTAAAGGTAAGCTTCGAGCCATGTCCTGGAATAAGTTCTGTTGTGAATGTTTTATAAACGCCCAATGGGGCAAGTTCCGAATTTATATTTTGTAAGTTGAGGAATACTGCGAAGATCTCGCCGGCCTCAAGCAGGTTGTCTTCATCTCCTTGAACTTCGACTATTGTGCAACCATTGGGGTTAACAGTAGTGTTAACCAAGTTTCTTAGGTCACCATTATAATTAGAAATATCAGCGAATTCTGTAGTATTGATAAAATGATCTGAGGTGTATACATCAGCTATTGAGATGTCGTCATTCTTATAGGAGATTGCTATTTTGCTTGCAGTGAAGTCAACGCTCTGTGTGCCCGATATTTGTACGAGCAACGCCAGTCCTTTGACTTTGGCATTAGAGCCAGTCCCATCAGCATAAGCATAGACGCTCGTGATCTTCATAGAGGACTGTGCTTGCCCCACCCCCGAAACTATTGCCTCCTGAGCCTTTGATGTCGTAAGTAGACCCATGTTGAGTACAGCGAACGCAAAGACTGAGGCTGCAATGACAAAGGCTATGACGATAATGGCTGTTTCGATGCCTGTCAAGCCTTTTCGATTTTTAATCAGGGATCTCATTTTAATCCCCTTGGTCAAGGAATTGGGCTTTATTTGTATATAACCATAAGATTAGACGGCGATCAGCAGGAACGTAAGTCGCGCTCTACGGCGACTGAGTGTAACCTCATCTGTCAAAGAAAGAATATGATGCGGAAAAATCAAGCTCACTCGCAAATGTGTTGTTGTTTTCAAAGTTAGGAGCTTACAAACGAGCTTGCTATCTAAAACTTCATCTAAAAAATTAAAAAATGTGAAAGTTGCTCTGGGCATTTTCCAAAAATTGCTGTCCGTTAATTTCAAGCGTATTTGTAAAAAATTCTTTTTAAATTGTGACTTTTAATATTTAATATTATTTTCATCAGATCACTTGCATGAGCCCCTCATTCTCATACTTCAAGTGTTTTACGTAAATTTGGCGAATTGCACGACTCACGGATATGAATATCCCAGCACAAGGTTAGTTCAAAATAGCCCAATCTGAGAGCATTTAGTCCAACTGTTTTACTTAAGTTTATATATTGTTCGAGGTGAGCTACCCACGGCTGAAAGCCTGTGGGCTTCCTGCTTCAACGATGAGGCTTGCCGGTATCTCTACCAGTAGAGGTCTCGTCTCAGCAGGCGAATCAGGGCTATCCC
>JBMFMY010000040.1:0-8898 GCA_049970435.1 Candidatus Methanomethylicaceae archaeon | reverse complement strand
CTTAGAGACGAGGTGGTTAAGGTCATAATGAAGGAAGTTGGCACTCTGGGCGTGAAGATCTTTGAGTGCGAGAGAGTGAAGGCAGACAGAGAGATAAAGGAGGAAAGGGTCAGAATAGGCAATGCGGAGTACAAAGTGAGGGTGAAGATCAGCAGAACATCCTCGAGAGTGAAGCCTGAGTTTGAGGATTTGAAGGAGATAGCTTTAAGGGAGGACATGACTCTAAGGGAGGTGATGGAAGAGGTAATTAGACAGGTCTCACAAAGATATCAAAAGGCGGCTTGAGGAGTGACATGGGATGGAAACCTCAAAGAGGTTGGAGGTTGAGGACATAAAAGATCTGGCCAGGCTTGTGGCATCCACAGTATCTATGGGGCAACCCATATACCTAGTGCACTTCAAATATAATGGTAAGCACTACTATGGGGTATTGGGCGTCTATAACAACTATTACGACAAGTATGGGCTACCGCTGTTCTACTACCATGTAACGGACAAAGCCTACAACGGTAGGTATGTCTTAGTGAAGATGGATGAGAGGGAGGAGATAGCCTTCGCTGAGGGCATCAAACCTGGATGGATAGCGGTCCCGATAATAAACCTGAAAGAAAAACCAGAGTTCGTGGAGCTATAGGCTATAATCCTTTTTTTGGGTTCATAGCAAGGAAACTTTTACCCATTCTCCCTGCTTGACCCTCCTGAGCGGCTCGAGATCGGTTACGACCTTTCCTATCACGTTGACGGGACTATATGGCTGGGACTTGCCGTAGAATATGCAGAAAGCCTTGCCAGGCGGCCAGTAAGCCACATCCCCAGGCTGAACTGTTGCGCGCGGTTTTTCAGGACCCATGGTAACAGGGGTCTCAAAGTAAACCTCTTCCTTCCAAACGAAGGCCTTTGAGTTGAAGGGGATATCCTTGATGAGAGCCTCAATCGTCCTTGGAGCTAAAATTCGGATAAGCTCTGCGTCACACTCGGCGCTCTGAAAAGAGATCCTGACGGAGATCTTATCCAGCAAGGACATCGAGGAACCTCACTATGCTGAAGGAACGTAGATGTCAAGGCGCCTTCCGGTTTTCACAGCCTTTAGCAGCCCCTGCTTTGCAAGGGTCTCGAGTATGTCCTTTGAGATGCTATACTTCAAGTTGTACTTGGAGTAGATCTGATAGGGGGTCACGAACTTCATTTTACTTACTTCTTTCTTGATCTGATCCATCACTTTTGGATCTACGAGGATCGTAGTAGAGGTCTTTGTGATCTCCTTCTTAGGTGCTTCTTTCTTACCGCCCTCGAGTTCTTTAGCAACCTTCGGCGTCGACTTTTTTCCTCCACCCATACATTACACCAAGAGCGAAGAGAAGGTTATTGAAATAAAAAGATTTTGGTTTGGACAAGCATTTTAAAAATAATATCGGGCATCTCCTGTTTGTCATGGGACATGGAGCTCCCCACAAGTAGGTGCTGGCAGTCTCAGGCAAAGGCTAGCAAACCGAAACCCAAACCTGGACCGCATTCTTAAAAGTCACCAGCGGCTTGGTCAGAGAGGTTTACTGTGGGCAAGTTCCAAGGAGGGCCTGTGTATGGAGTTCATTGTGCAGAAGGGTATTATTTTTCCATCTGGGAAGGCGTAGTGTATGGTGCACCTGCTTACGCGCTCCAGATCGAAGTTGTAGGGATCCATGAAGTGCATGCAGCCTATGAGTATAACTTTGCGCATGAACTGTCCGAGGGTGTCGTAATCGCCTTGCAGGAGCACAGACGAAACCAAGTCACCGAGGAGTGAGAGCTTCACATGCCTTGTTGCGCCAAGAAGCCGCATTTTTGCCCTAAGCATGGATCTCTTGGTTGCGTCTTCGTAGACCTTGTTCAGAGATTCCATGAACTTCTCTACATTGGCATAGTGGGTTATGGGAACAAGTCTGTCTCCCTCGGGCATAATCATTGTCGCCATGCCGCAGTGCTGGTGGTTTGTGAACTCTTGGTATCTTTTGCCCTTCAGGGCACCTACCGCCCTCGATACAGGCAGAACTACGGGTATGGGGTAGAAATCGCTGACTTTTATCTCGCCGTTAGTCTGCTCCTCTGCCAGCCTAAGAACGTCGGGTATTGTTATCCGCATCTCCCTTAGCTTGTTTTTGTCGATCCTTCCAGCCATGGAGACGGGCTGGAAGTTGACGCCCCTGACTACATCGCTGTTCCTTGCAGCAAACCTAATTATGGAACCAATCTGATCGTCGTTTATGCCCCTCACAACGGTCGGAACAAGGACCACGCTGTCCAGCCCAACAGACCTGCAGTTCTCTATCACCTTGAGTTTCGTCTCAAAAAGGTCAAGACCTCGCGCCGCCATATATGGTCCAGGCTTCATGCCATCGAACTGGAGATAGAGAGTGCTGAGTCCAGCATCCATTAGTCTCTTGAGAAAGTTCATATCCTTGGCGATCCGTATGCCATTCGTGTTGACTTCGATGTGGTGGAAGCCCAGCTCCTTTGCCATGGCTATAAGATACGGGAGATCGTCTCTCATGGTGGGCTCTCCTCCGGAGAACTGGATAGAGTTGGGAGCCACAGGCTGGTTATCCCTGAGGTTCTTGAGCATAGAGCGGATCTCGTCCTGAGTCGGTTCGTAGAGGTAGCCTGCCGTAGCGGCGTTGGCGAAGCAGATCGGGCACTTCAGGTTGCACCTGTTGGTCACGTCTATTATGGAGAGAACCGTGTGGGATTTGTGGGCTGGGCAGATGCCGCAGTCATAAGGGCAACCCTTGAGGGTAGCAGTCCTTGGGTTCTTGACGCCCTCGCCTATGCACTCGTATTTCTCAACCTTCTTGTAGAGCTCGTAATCACTCCAGTATATATCATCAAATCTTCCGTGGGACGGGCATGTCTTACCGATGTAGACCGCCCCGCCCTCCTCATAAATTTCAGCATCCAATACCTGCATGCATTCCGGACATAAGCTCTTCGTTCTCTTGATGATCTGCATCACAGATCACGACGCCAACTTCACCATTATTTTATATTTGAATGTTTTCATACTATTCATAGGATGATAGATATGTCGGAGAGTGAGGTCTTGAGAGTCCTCAGGAGTTGCGAGTTAACCGAGACCGAGGCCAGGGTCTATTTAGCATTAATAAGGGGTAAGGGGGACGCCAAGGAGATCAGCGCCAGGAGTAAGGTCCCTTACACGAAGGTGCACACAGTGTTATCCAGCCTTTTAGAAAAATCACTGATAACGGCCTCAAACGACAGACCCGCCATATATTCTGCAAGGAGTGTTGTTGAGGGACTTTCAGATTACAGGGCTATGATCCAGAAGAAGGTGGAGGAGGCATTCAGAAGGGCTGAGGAGGTTTTGACAGCTTTGCAGGGAGAGCACGAAAAGTCAGACATTTGGATAATAAAGAGCGCGGAGGAGATCTTGGGTAAAGCCTACCAAATGCTTCGAATGTCTAGGAGGGATGTGAGGTTGGCTCTGCCACTGCTGCCCAAGGAGTTGATTGAAGGGCTTCTGCCTGTCTTGACAAGGCTCAGGGCTCAGGATGCTGAGATAAATGTGCTGGTCACGAAAGAGGCCGGCGACAGCGAAGTGAAAAGGCTCTCAGAAGTATCAAGGGTGAGAAGGAGGGACAAGATGTTCGGTGGGGGGCTGATAGTTGACAATGCAGAGATCATGCTCTTCATAGGAGGCAACGAGGGAGTGATGGATACCGCCCTCTGGGCAAACCACCCCGGCTTGGTACAGCTTGCGATAGCCTACTTCGACTTCTTGTGGGCTGGCTCCGAGGCGCCTTGAGTCTTCATAGGAAAGAGGCCGCCGCGCTCTATTGTGAAGTAGTGCCATGTAGTGTCGTGTGAGGCGCCCTTCATCTTTCTAACACGAAGCTGCCTAGCTAGCAGACCCTGTTGGGCTAATAAGGGATCGAACCGGAAGTCGATTATCCCATCAACTAGATAGTCTATCATGGATGCGAGCTCGTCTATCGATTTCAGTCCGATGTGATAGGTTGCGAAGATAGGTATGCCCATCATCTTGCAGAACTCCGCCCTCCAGTTCTTGACGGTCTCGAGGGTGGAAGTTGGCTCGCTTATCGTGAAGAACTCGGTAAGCGAATCGATGAAGATAGTGCCCTTTTGCTCCATCCCCTCAGCTGTTGACAGGAGCGTCCCTGTCAGCTCGTGGTGATCCTTGGGATTCTGCACGACGCGGATCCCATCTGTGGGCTTTGGTGGCATCCTTACTCTGAAGGAGAAGCAGTCCACCATCTGGAGGATGTTGTTGGCTAGGGCACCTCGGATCTCGTAGCCGAGGCGGAGAAAGTTGTTTATAATAGATGTTGGACTGTCGTCAAATGTTACGAATATGCACGGTTCCCCGAGTCGGATCCTGTTCCCTGCTGCCTGCGCCAGAGCAACTGATTTCCCAGTACCTCCCTCGCCGAAGAGAAGAATGAAACTGCTCCTAGGGAGACCGTCCGGCAGGAGAGAATCTATCATGGGGATTCCAAGGGTTATGTAAGACATATGAATTCAATTTTTTAATTTTGTGGCTTCCTCCTTAAAAATAAGACTTTTTTTTGGCTCTTCAGTATAAGAATAATAACTTTATTAATGATTAAGATTAATGATTTTGTAAAAATGATAGTTTAAAAGAAAAATATAATAGTCGCCCCTTTGAACTCTATCGACATTGTTTGGAGGGTTTTCTTTGGTTAAGAATGGTAAGAGAATTTTGGTTGCCCTAGGCGGCAACGCAATAAAGCAGGCAAATGAGAAGGGCACAGCTGAGGAGCAGTTCAAGAACGTGTACACCACAGCAAAGCATTTGGTGAGCATGATAGAGCACTTAGGAAAGGACGACAGGCTGATAATAACGCACGGAAACGGACCGCAGGCAGGAAACCTAGCACTACAGCAGGACGTAGCCAAGGACGTTGTGCCTCCACAGCCGCTTGACGTTGTGGGAGCCATGACGCAGGGGCAGATAGGATACATGCTACAGCAGAGCTTGGAGAATATAATGATGGAGAGGGACATGAGCGTTCCAGTTGTTGCCATAGTTAACCAGGTACTCGTCGATAAAAACGATCCAGAGTTCATCGGGGAGAACGCTTCAAAGCCCGTTGGGAACTTCCTAACAGAGGAAGAAGCGATGAAGATGAAGGCGGAGAAGGGCTGGATCGTGAAGAAGGTAAAGCCTAACGCTCCGAAGCCTTGGAGGAGAGTTGTACCATCCCCAGACCCAATCGCGAATGTGGAGGCGGAGGTCATAAAAATACTGGTGGACGCAGGTGTAGTGGTCATCGCTTCAGGGGGTGGAGGCATACCTGTGATAAAAGAGAACGGCAAACTCGTGGGTGTAGAGGCTGTAATAGACAAGGACCTTGCGGGTGAGAGGCTCGCGGAGGTCGTACAAGCAGACGTCTTCCTGATACTGACCGATGTGGAGAAGGCGAAGCTGAACTTTGGAAAACCCGACGAGAAAGAAATAGACAGGATGACAGTCTCAGAGGCGAAGAGGTATCTAGCAGAGGGTCACTTCCTCCCTGGAAGTATGGGACCCAAAGTCAAGGCGTGTATAAGGTTCTTGGAGTGGGGAGGAAAAGAGGCAATAATAACATCGCTGGACAAAGCCGTGGAGGCCCTAGAGGGAAGGACAGGCACTCATATAGTGAGAGACTAGATTTGGGCTCTGGTCTGATGTCATACTTCATCCTTTAGTCCGTAATACCAGCACTCATCATAGCCCAATTATCTTATTCCTTCTTTTTTTAATAAACCTGACGGGGCATTAGCAAGCCTTATTAATGAGGTGAGACATTTAATTGGATGGATGATCCGTCCAAATGGTGTCATCTCGCCTACACCACTTTTTTCTGTCAAATTTTGAAGAGAGTTGAGTTACGCATTTCAAGAGGTAGATGTTCTGCCGATAAAGTTAAAACTGTAAATATTTTATACATATAAAATACTGGTGATCTTGATGGTGATTAAGGTAGCCATAGTCGGTGTGGGCAACTGTGCCTCAGCTCTGGTTCAGGGCACATACTTTTACAGAAACGCCTCAGAGGAGGAGGAAGTCCCGGGTCTGCTCCATGTTAACATGGGAGGGTACCATGTAAGGGATGTAGAGTTTGTGGCAGCTTTTGATGTTGATGTTAATAAAGTCGGAAAGGATCTATCAGAAGCAATTTTCGCAAAACCAAACAACACGAGGAAGTTCTGCGATGTACCAAAGTTGGGGGTCACTGTTAAGAAGGGACCTGTGATGGACGGGCTCGGAAAGTATCTGAAGGAGTTCCTTACGGTGAGTGAAGAGGAACCTGTTGACGTCGCGGAGGAGTTGAAGAGTTCTGGGGCGGAGATTGTTGTGAACTATTTGCCTGTGGGCTCCGAGCAGGCGGTCAGGTGGTACGCAGATCAGGCGATAAAGGCGGGATGTGCCTTTGTGAACTGCATGCCAGTTTTCATAGCTTCCGACGCAGGCTGGCAGAAGAAGTTCGCCGATAAGGGACTTCCTGTGGCTGGGGATGACGTAATGAGCCAGCTCGGGGCAACGGTGCTCCACAAAACGCTTGCGAAGCTGATGGTCGACAGGGGCGTGAGGATAAAGGAGAGCTACCAGCTAAACATTGGAGGAGACACTGATTTTCTGAACATGCTCGAAGAGGCTAGGCTGGTCTCAAAAAGGATAAGCAAGACCTCGGCGGTTCAGGCGATGATCCCATACGAAATACCGCTGAGGATAGGACCATCTGATTATGTTCAATTCTTAGACAACAAGAAGATCTGTTACATATACATCAAAGGGGAGTATTTTGGAGGCACGCCACTTCAAGTAGATGTGAAGCTTGATGTTTGGGACGCTCCCAACAGTGGAGGGGTCGTGATAGATGTTATAAGAGCCTGCAAGATCGCAATGGACAGAGGTATATCGGGACCACTGATCAGCGCATCCGCGTTTGCATTTAAGCACCCACCAGAGCAGATGCCCTACGAAGTTGCAAAGAGGTGCTTTGAGGAGTTCATAGAGGGCAAAAGGGAAAGGTAGAGCTGAAGAGAAAAGGAAGAAGTGCAGAAGAACCGACGAAACCACAATATTTCATTTCAGTTTTTTAGCTCGATTTTTGTCAAAGAGGGAAAAATGAACAATACAAACAGATTGAGTGAATAGGACTATAGAAAAAATAAAAAAAAGTTATGGTGTAGGGACCACAGACCTTCCTGAGAACCTTATAGCCTCTGCAGCGTTGTCTGGCTTAATCTCAAAGGCAAAGGGTCGCTCGCACCACCAGAACTTCTGAGCCTTGTCCTCCTTATAGTAGGGGCATATGGGGCAACACTTTGCTTCTAGCTTCAGCAGGTACCAGATCGGTGGTGCCTCGTCAGATGGGTAGCTCTTCTGCGGCCAGGGTTTCTCCTTTGAGACGTAACCTGGACACTTCGGACTTACTCTAGGCTCCTGGTTAAGGATGTTCTTATATTCCGGGCACAATATGCAACATGGCATTGGATATACCTCCTATCTCCTTCCTCCCATCGTCAGGGCCATGATGCCCTTCTGTCCGTGCAGTCTGTTCTCTGCCTCGTCGACTGAGACTGACCATCTGTTGGAGAAGATGACCTCTGGATCGACCTCATAACCCACGTCAGCGGGCAGGCAGTGCATCCAGATGCTGTTCTTGCGGGTCCTGTCCATCAGCTCTGGCGTAGTCTTCCATGCGGCGAGGTTGTGGGTCTTCTTGTACTCCTCGTGTAGCTTCTCGTCGTACCCTCCAGCCTTCAGGAGCTCCCAACTGCACCATCCCTTTGGATAAACAATGAGTGCGTCCTCGAACGCCTCCTCCATGTTGTGGACGATCTCGAACTTCGTGCCGTACTGGTCGGCGAGCTTCTTGGTGTACTCTTCAACAGCTGGATCAAGGTTGAATTTCTCGGGGTAAGCCAGGGTTACGTCCATTTGTAGAAGCCTTGTGAAGAAGATTATGTTGGTCTGTGGCACAGCAACCGGCTTCCAAGCACCAGGGCTGTTGGCATAACACATCACGAACTTCTTTCCTCGTAGGCTCCTTGCATTGTACTTTTCGATCACGGTCATTATGTCCGCTACTCCCTGGCATGGATGCCACATGTCGCACTCCATATTGATTACTGGGACCGTCGATGCCTTGGCGTACTCCCTCATTGTGAGGTTGCCTTCTCCGTAGTACTGACCCTTGACGTACCTCCTTATCGCTATTCCGTCGCACATCCTGCTCATGATTGCGGCGGTCTCATAGATCGTCTCGCCATGGGTAATCTGGAGCTTGCCTGGGTCCAAGTCGTACGCTACCCCACCGAGCTGAGTTATCCCAGTGATGAAGGAAGACCTGGTTCTTGTGGAAGGGTTGAAGAACAGGGTAAAGAGAGACTTGCCCTTGCAGATGTGGTCGTGCTTCTGTCCAATTGCGTATTCTCTTTTGAGGTCGAAGGAGACATCCAAGACGGTCCAAAGCTCCTCGTCGCTCCATTCTATCTCGGGAGCGATCCAGTGTTTTCCATGGAGTTCAGTTTTTACCAAATATTTCCCTCCGAGTTTTTGCTGAAAGGTGTGTATTGAGGTTTGGTTTAATAATGCTTTCGCGAGGATTCGAGAGAACTATCACGGAGGGGGTTGAGAAAAAATAGAAAAAGAGGGTTATGTTAGAGGCTGGTACTTCCCTCTCGGTATGAACTTCCCAGTGCCCTTCTTACCTACGAACTCCCTGTTTTGGATGACGGGCTTGCCCCTAACGAAGACATGTATCGGCATGCCCTTGACTTTGAACCCCTCGTATATTGAGTAGTCGATCCTGGAATGCAGGTTATTCTGGCTGAGCTCCATCTCAAATTTGGGGTCGAACACAACGATGTCGGCAT
>JBMFMY010000039.1:0-8913 GCA_049970435.1 Candidatus Methanomethylicaceae archaeon | reverse complement strand
TAATTATAACCATAGCAATGTGCATTCCCCATGGGTCAGCGTCTGTGAGTAAGTAAACAGGCAGACCCAACTCCAAATTTAGTCTTCTCAAGAGGAGCCTGGCAAGTCTTGGGGCTTGACCTGCGGTGTCTATCAGGACCGCATTAAATCTTTCATAAACTCGCTCCTCAATAAATCTTCTAAAAACAGCGTTTTTCTCTATGACGAAGACCTTGTCAGCATTGCAGGATATAAAATCGGCTTGTGCGACGGATAAACCTATCATCACGCCATCTGGGTTTGAGCTAAGGTTAGCGCGCATCCCTTTATGAGTTTCCGGTGTCGTGTATTCTATGGTCAGGTTTCCAAATATTGAGGATCTCTCTTTTGGGAAAATATTGAAAGCCTCCCTTGGCTCCATGAGTAAGGCCTCGAGGTCTGTCACAGTATCATCAGATTCAAGCTGCTCTCTGAACCTGATCCCATAGTTCAGAGAGTGGTAGTACAGGTCTCTCAAGGTGCTACTCTTTCCCTCTTCAACGAGCCTTTTGGCAAAGGAGGCAACCCACAGTAACTGAGTCAGCGACCTGATCTGTTTTATATTGCTTGCCGTCCTCTCAGCCCTATATGATCCAAGTACAAGCTGCTTAAGTTCCTCATCAAAGACTATATTGGAAGTGCTTCTGATGGGTAACTTTATCCTCGGAAATTCCCCCCTCTCTATCTGCCCGTACACTTCTATACCTAATTCAGTTAACTTGGACAATACTTCTTTGTTCAACTTCTTTTGCATGACTCTGCAACCTCTTCAAAACTTTTTCATAATTTGGCGGATTTGGTCTCCCAGCCAGTTCTGCAGCAAATTGAGAGATCATTGGGAGGTACTTTTCAAAGACCGTCAGTCTTCGCTGTACAACTGCTGCCTTTTCTTTCTTAGCTAAATGCATCCTCAACTGCCTCGCACAAGTCTTTAATGCCCACTCTATCTCATATTCGACCTCTGGTCTGTCAGCTATGTATTCCTTACCAACAGTCTTGTATGGAACCTTCGTGGCACATATATGTACAAAAAATGCCAAGGGCATTGTGGCAGGATCAAGTTTGTATCTCTTCCAATTGATCTTCTTTATAACTTTCATTGTTACATCGCTGTGGAGGTCATATAGCAGTGGGATCTTATTCGCGTATCTGAAGACTGTCAGTTCGTCTGGGGGTGTGATCGGTATTTCCCCACCATAGGCGATAGCGGCTTCGACTATGAACGGATGACCCCCATAGGCAGCAGCACCCCTCTGGGTCACAGCAACGAACTCGGGCCTGAACTCTCGCATTATTCCTGCCTTGAGCAGCTCTGGTCCAACTGAAGAAAGACACTGAGCATCGGGCGGTTGAAAGCCATCATACTCTCTCATTTTGTTTACCAAAGTCAAAAGCTCCTTGGGTGTTAAACTCTTTGGATTTGCATCTGGGCTTAACTTTATACTCTTAAGGAAGTTAAGGGCTGTGGCGATGCCAACTCTGTGGAAGTTATTTGCCAGGAAGTCAACGAGTGTGGTGCTCCTCGTTGCGTTTATCATCCTCTGAACCATTTCAAGGTCAATTCCATGTGGGTGTGGTTTGACTTCCTCCGCGGGCTTTGGCATTACATTGGTTATTCTGTCAAACCGATAGATCACACCATCTGGATCAATAAAGAGGAGGTTTGCGTAGGGCAGTATTATTGAGGTCTGTTTGAAGTATTCCACGACCTTTGGTTTTGCTCTGACATAATCTCCTTCGAAGCTAAACTGGACTATTGTGCCCCTCCATCTGCTAGGATTTGGAACGACCTCTTTTCTTTTTATGATTGGTTTATTTTCTTGGATGTTGATATTCAGTTCGTAAGTGTATTTTTCATAACCTCCTTGGCTGGATGTCACTTTGACTGTGCTGTGGGCGGTTATTTGCCCATAAAGGACGGCCATTTTTCCTCCTAGACCGAAGATTCCCCTGCTCTGCCTTAGAGTGTACTTAGAGCCAAAGAGAATTTGGGCAAATGCGTATGGGACCTGCTCATATGGCACTCCAATCCCGTTGTCCTCAACCCTCAGTCTGTATATCGAATTGCCCTCGTCTATCAGTTTAACCCTCACATCAGGCAAAATGGAGTATTGCTCACAGGCGTCCAGTGAGTTCTCGACTAGCTCCCTGATAATTGTATAGGTTGCTCTTACTGGATTATCGAACCCTGCGATCTCTTTATTCTTGTAAAAGAAGTCCGCGGCTGAGATTGCCTTGAACTTCTCTCCTGACACTATTCCTCCTCCCTGAGCTTAGGCCTTTCTTCCCAGAGTGAGAGCTCCCTCTTCTTTAGGTCCATGTGCCTGCGGTTAAGGAACCTGTAGACGGTTCCGTGTTGCATTCCCTTCAAAAGCATCTCTATAGCTTCTTTTGCTGCCCTTACCTCTTCGTAGTCACCTATAATTGCCACAGTGTGACCGTAAACAGAAACATAAGTATTGGTAAGATTCTCGATTATCCGCCTAGTTTTTCCCTTCTCTCCAATCACTCTCCCTTTTATCCTAATCAGCTGGTTCCTAGAATCCCCAAGAATCTCCTTGAGGTCTATAATCTCAAGAATCTGACCGTCGCTGAAGAGCCTGAAAGCTCTCTCCGGACTGAAGCCTCTGGCTATCGCATTTATGAGGTCTCGCGCTTTCAATATTCCCGAAGGATCCTTGGAATTGACAGAGCCTTCTATGACGACCTCTCCTGTTTTGCCATCCACTGAGATGTTTGTACCTGTACTTTTTTCTATTTCAGCTTTTGTTTTACCTTTATTTCCTATAAGAGCCCCGGCTCTCTCCAGAGGGATCTTCAGGTATATTCTGCTCACCATTTCCTCAGCCATTCTAACACCGCCTCTTCCTCAGGAACGTTCAATCCTGCTTTTTTAAATACTCTCAAAATGTTGCTGACGTCTCTTCTTAGAAACTCCCAACTCATTGGGTGCTCTATTGATACCGCTTGACCAAAGTCTATTAGATAAGTCTTACCATCGTTTACCATAATGTTGTATTCGCTTAAATCTGCATGTACAAGTCCCGCAACGGAAAATAATCTCTTGACGTCGTTGATGATCTGATGGTAAAGGTTTTCATCTAATTCAGGCAGGTCCTTCAGGAGAGGAGCGGGTACACCCTCTGCCCCAATAAAATCCATGATCAAGATATTTTGATAGGCATATATTGGTCTTGGAACAGATACACCGGCCTTCTTTGCTTCAGATAGATTCCGGTATTCTTTCTGGGCCCATGTATACACTATTTTACGGTAGTCTTTTCCAACCTTAAATCTAGGGTCACCGTGTATGTATTGGAGCATGCTTTTCTTGAATTCCATAGAGGATGTGAGGTATATCTTCACGGCCAGATCTTCTCCGTTCTTTCCTTTTGCCCAGTATACCCGTGACTCTTTGCCCGCCTTAACTACTCCTTTCATGCTGTCAATCATGCCTTTATTTATCAGAGCATAAATTGCCATTACAGTTTTACTGTCAAAGACCTCTTCTACGGTTTCAAATAGATCTTTGTCTTTTTCTATTTTGATCCTCTTTCGCTCTACCTTTTTCAAGAGCTCTTTCTGTGCTTCCTCCTCGACATCCTTTATAGACATTAGAACCCACTTACATTATGTGAACGAACAGTTAAAACATTTCAGGCTAGCGCGCCCAATAGGCCCTTAGATTTCAGAATTTTTATATCATTTCTGTCATAGCGCCAGAGAATATCGCCTTTTTGGTCGGACTGAAAATCCCAAGGAGCCACAAGAACCAAATCTCCTTCCCGCAACCAAATCTTTTTTATCATTTTGCCGGGAATTCTGCAGATTCGAA
The DNA here is from genome assembly GCA_049970435.1 of Candidatus Methanomethylicaceae archaeon. Taxonomy (GTDB): domain Archaea; phylum Thermoproteota; class Methanomethylicia; order Methanomethylicales; family Methanomethylicaceae; genus JBMFMY01. The sequence goes on along the minus strand of JBMFMY010000039.1, from coordinate 5,060 downwards.
TTTTGCCATCAGCACATCTGACTTTAACTCTATTAAAACCTAGTAATTGTGTAACAACCCCCACCAACTGACCCTCACCAGGAAGAACTAACTCTCTAGACGAACTTTCATCATTTTTTGACATTAACAGACCCTTCTTGTTACGCATAAGATGAGGGAGAAGATATTAAACTTTTTCAAGGTCCAAAACCCTTAAGACCTTATAGGGCAAAATTATTTGGGCCCGTGGCCTAGCTGGATCATGGCGGCGGCCTTCGGAGCCGCAGGTCCTGGGTTCGAATCCCGGCGGGCCCGCCATTGTTTTTATGCTTTGACGTTAAACATGTAAAAAATATTAAAAAGTTATATTTTTTTGTGGCAGAACCACCAATCGTAGCATTCATACTCTCCAGCTTTAGCTTTTTCAAGTCTAGCTTTTGCAGAGGCTACGTCTTTGGCAGGAGGGATTATTACGTGGTCTTTGATAAGTTCATTGTTCGGCCAGTTGGCAGGCATAGCAACATTATATTTGTCTGCTATTTGCATAGCCTCCAAAGCTCTGAGTATTTCATCGATATTTCTTCCAAGTTCTTGTGGGTAGTATAAAATTATCCTAATTTTTGCTTTTTCATCAACAATAAAAACGGCCCTTACGGTATTAGTGCCCTTTCCTGGATGTATTAGCCCAAGTTTTTCAGCCACCATTCCAGTATCGGCAATTATCGGGAACTGTATTTCTACACCGAGTTTTTCCTTAATCCACTCCACCCACTTTATATGTGAAAAAACTTGGTCTACACTGAGTCCGATCAATTCACAGTTTAGCGATTTGAATTTTTCATATTTCTGCTGGAATGCAACGAATTCCGTTGTGCAGACTGGAGTGAAGTCGCCAGGATGGCTGAACAAAATGAACCATTTCCCAGAAAACGCCTTTGGAAGTTCAATTACGCCATGGCTGGTTTGTACTTCAATCCTAGGAAAATCTTCTCCAAGCAGAGGGATTCCTTTTTTTGCTCCTAGAGCTTCCATTTAGATCGCCCATTAATTTCTTGGTCTATAGTGTTTATAAATATTGGTCTGTCATTGTTTTTCGGGCTCTATGTGGATTATAATACTCTCGATATCTTTAAACTCATTCCGCAATAAGGATTCTAAGCGTTCAGAAACTTTATGTGAAGCTTGAACAGTTGTGGATTTTCCCATGACACAGTGTAGTGAAATGCTGAATTTTCCATCCACTTTCCTTATCTCCAGATTATGAATGCTAATTATCTCCGGCAACTCTTTAACTAATTCAAAAATTCTCCCTTTTATGGACTCTAGGAATTTGGGATCCGGAGTTCCTGACAATTTGTCTTCATCAATGGGTTCGAAGTGCGAGGTGGCTGAGGCTATTGTCGAGTCCAAGTTCTTTATTCTGTTCTCTAGTTCGCTCACTAATTGGTGCGCCTCAGTTATTGTAAGAGAACCATCCAGTTCCAAATGAAAATCAATGTAGAGTTTTTGATTTACTTCATAAATTTTTATATTGTGTATGTTTTTTATTTGAGGAAGAGATGAGGCCACACCCCTAATCCTTGTAATCAAATTCGAAGTGTCGTGAGATAGAGGCTCGGCATGGATCACGACATCAGAATTTGGTATAACAGAATTTATGCGCTTTGACAAGGTTTCTGAAATCTTGTGGGCAGCCTCCAATGACAATAATTTATCAATGCATACAACCAGATCAATGAATATTTTTGAGCCGGACTCACGAACTCTAATTCTATCAATTTTTTCTATGCCTTCGATTTTTCGAGCTTCTTCTTTTATTATTTGGGAAATGCCCGATGGTGCTCTATCCATTAAGATGTTTATTGATCTGCTTGCAAGCCGAAACGATACTGTGAGAATGATTATCGCCACAAAGATTGCCGCAATTATATCCATGAGCCTCACACCAAAAAATACCAAGATGCTTCCTAACAGAACGACAGTTGTTGACAATAGATCCGTTGAAAAGTGCAGTGCATCAGCTTCTAAGGCAGGGCTATTGTATTTTTTTGAAGTGGATGATAATGCTCGGAACCGTGATGCATCAATTAAAATTGCGATCACTATTATGATTATGGAAGGAAGGTTTATTGACAGGAGAACTTCTTTAACATAAATCCTTTCAAAAGCCTCATAAAAGATCCACAGTGCTATTACAAGCAGAAGTGCAGATTCCAACAGACCTGCTAGATTTTCTGCTTTTCCATGCCCATATTGATGTTCGTGATCTGGAGGCATTTCTGCTTTCTTCACTGCAAAATATGTGGCAGATACAGCGATTAGATCCAAGGCTGAGTGCAGCCCTTCAGAAATTATTCCCAGACTGTTTGTCAGGATTCCAGTCAAGAGTTTTAAAGTTGCAACTACTAATGATGCAAAAATAGAGGAAAGCGCCACTTTTTCCTTAGGATTCACTGTAAACAGTCCTTCCATCCACCCAATTAAAATGGGTCCGATAAAAGAGTTTTCTTGAAACAAATGTGGAGTCTTTAATATGTGAACTCTTTTTGCTAAACACAGTTTTCACAGAAGACTCATCTGTACTGGAGCGTCTTTGAGACAGCGAGACACGGGAGATCAGAGAACTTTGATTTGCTCATTTTGGTTCTGTTTTTATCTTGAAAAATTTGTTTTTAAACCTGATGCAAAAAAAATGATGTAAAAGGTATATTGGAGTGTAATAAAATTTATGAGGTTTTTTATATTACAGAACTAAAAGGTTTAGTCCTGTGATATGGTCGTACTTACGACTGATGGAGGGAGAAAGTTCCCTTAAATAGACTTCACAAGCAAACACCTTTGAGCCTTCTGTTAGGTGTCCACCATAACAATTGCCTTTCCGATCTGCAACAACAAGGTGTGCGTGTATAACAAGATCATCTTTGAGAGTGGCGATATTACCAATCCCGGATACTATCTCGAAAGGGCCTTCAAATATGTTTTTTTCGAATTTTTTCTCATCTTGTATGTAATAGAAAAGGCTGACAGTCTTCAAAGCTCCAATAAGAGTAAATATTCCACTCTTTATCTCGAGAGTCTTTGCCAGTTCTTTGAGCGCGAGTAAAAGATCAGAATCGTAGGGGATATTACAAAGAAACTCTCTCTGACCTTTGACTTCCAGGTAACTCATATTATTCACCACAAAGATTATGTTCAAGGATATAAAAAGGATTTTTCCTTGGGGAGGCCATTGCTCTTTTTCATCATTACGAGCGGCAAATGTAATCTTAACTGCAGATATTGCGGCGGGAGTTTTCCTGAAGATCGTGTCCCATATGAATTGACTTATAAATTAGATAAACTCAGAGAGTTTATTGAAAAAGACCCAGAAGCAATCATTGCCTTTTACGGAGGAGAGCCCTTAGTAAATTCAAAGGTTATTGAAAAAATAATTAATAGAATAAGGGCGAAGCATTTTGTGATACAGACAAATGGACTGCTTTACGATAGATTATCTAGTGAAGTTTGGAATAAAATGGATGCGGTTTTGCTATCCATTGATGGCAGAAGGGAAGTAACAGACTACTACAGAGGAGAGGGAGTGTATGAAAGAGTTCTCCAGGCGGCAAGTTGGTTGAGAGGCATAGGATTCGAGGGAGACTTAATAGCAAGAATGACTGTCTCCGAACGAACTGACATTTACAAAGACGTTTTACATCTGGTCGAGTTGGAAGTTTTTGATCATATTCACTGGCAGCTGGATGTTGGCTGGAGTGCTGTGTGGCAGGACTTCAGCGGGTGGTGCAAAAACAACTATATGCCAGGAATTAAAGCGCTTGTGGAGTTGTGGAAGGAAAAGTTGCAGACTGGCGAGGTGTTAGGACTTGTTCCCTTTTTGGGAATAATTAAGAGGATCAGAGAAGGGGGTGGGGACGGGCCCCCCTGTGGGGCCGGTAAGGAAGCCTTTGCAGTCATGCCAAATGGGGAAGTTTTGGCATGCCCAATAGCATTTGATGTTGGATGGTCCAAAGTTGGGAATATATTTTCCAACACACCTTCAGATTTATCGAGGGTTGACGTTGATAATGAGTGTAAAATATGCAAGTATTTTGCATTGTGCGGGGGAAGGTGTCTGTACATCAATAAAGAAAAACTTTGGAACAGGATGAACATGGATATGGTTTGCGAGGTTACGAAATTCACAATCGATGAAATAATATATAGTTTAGAATTAGTCGAGGAAATGATAGAGAAAGGAGTAATAAATTGTGATGATATTGATTATCCAAAATTCAACAATTCCACTGAAATAATACCTTAGCGATTAATGATTAAATGTTATAAGGCAGGAAAAGGAAAAAATCATAGGGGGATTTTAATTGAAGAAAGTTGGGGACTTGATGACCAAGAATGTCGTAAAGTCTGATAAGGAGAGCAGTGTTTATGATTTGGCGAAGCTCATGGACAAAAATGGAATCGGTTGTATTGTGATCGCAGAAAACGATAAGCCAATTGGGATTGTAACGGAAAGGGACATAATCACAAAGTGTTTGGCAAAGGAGTTAAATCCTAGAGACACAAAAGCTAAAGACATAATGTCTTCCCCTGTAATCAGCGTTGACCCAGAAGCAGAAATGCTTGAGGCAGCAAAAGTAATGGTGAGCAGAATGATAAGGAGGTTGCCTGTGGTAGAAAATAATAAGTTAGTTGGAATAATCACAACTTCAGATATGATAAGAGAGGTTTCGAAGGGTAAAAGAAAAGGAAAAGAGGACTCGCTGATTTACATAGCTGCAGAGTACGAGGTGTTTTAATCCTTTTATGATTCACAAGGGTTAGAGCGGGCGCAGAGCAAACAATCAGCTCCAATCATGTCATAAGAGACTTTTTTATAAATTTTATTTTTATGGTTTAAAATTAAACTAATTAGTGTAGCGTTTATTGCCGCCTATTTGTTGGCTCTCCTCCACATAAGACCCCAAAGAGCTATGCCGACCGTCCCCATTCCGGGTGAAGTTAAGTATTGTGACCTCCTCCCCGCCCTAACGGACGGGGCTTCCACTTTTCTTTAGTTACTCCCTCACAGCGCTCGGGGAGCGTTT
>JBMFMY010000038.1:0-9014 GCA_049970435.1 Candidatus Methanomethylicaceae archaeon | reverse complement strand
TTGATCTCCACTTTCCGGAGGTCGGTTAGGCTACGCCTATCCATCCGTTTTCCGCTCTCGGCGAGCTCTATTATCTGGTGCCTCTTAACAGCAGGTATTATCTGGTTTGTCATTTTCATAAATCCTCCTTACTAGCAATCTTGAAGTGTGAGTCCAATGCCTCTTTCTGCTTTGCGTAGACCTCCATGCAGCCTTTCTTCGCCAGCTCGACGGACTTCACAAACTCTTCTTGGGAGAGTAGCCCGTCCATCTGTATCAGTGTCACCAGGTTTTTGGAGGGCATCATTGCGAGGGGCATGTCTGAATCGCCAAGCTTGTCCTCCATGTCCATTACGTCTAGCACTAGGTTACCTTCGACTTTGGCCACTGCGACGCTGGAGACGAGGTCTCGCATTGGTATGCCTGCATCGGCTAGGGCAAGGGCCGCAGTAGAGATAGCGGCGCACCTTGTGCTTCCATCGGCCTGCAGGACTTCTGCGAATATATCGATGGTTGTCCTGGGGAAAAGTTCTACGAAGATCGCAGGCTCAAGGGCCTCACGAATGACTTTTGATAGTTCAATCTCCCTTCTGGAGGGTGCAGGAGACTTCCGCTCCTCGACAGAGAATGGTGCCATGTGGTACCGTGCCCTTATCAGACACCGATCTGGCAGGGCGAGATGTTTGGGGTGCAACTCCCTTGGGCCGAATACGCCCACCAGTATTTTTGTCCTTCCCCACTCAACATACGCAGAGCCGTCTGCGTTCTTCAACACGCCTATCTCAAATTTGATAGGCCTAAGTTCGTCAAACCTTCTACCATCAAGCCTTCTACCATCTTCAGTAATTAGTTTCTTATCCATATTATCACATCCTGTTTTTTATAAGATACTCGTGAATCCTGTCGGTTAGACCAGTTGTGTGGGCCTCAGCCTCTATCTTCTTTATGGCTCCAGCTACCAAGGCCTCATCCTCTCTGTTCTTTCCTGAGATCCAGATCCTTCCGTTCTGGCCCACGTATATTTGGCAGCCGGAGTCTTTCTTGAGTATGCTTATCATTGATCCCTTCTTTCCTATTATCCTTGGAACCCGGGTTGGGTCCACTTCAATGACTGTTCCCCTCTGTATCTTCCCGAGTCCCTGCTCTTTGGTTGTAAGGGAAGGGTTCTTGGTCCTATCGAAGGAGATCACTTTGGCGATTATCATCTCGCCGACATCTAGGTAGTCGCGAGCATCCTCCTTCATGACGTTGAGTGGTTTAGATAGGTACTCCTTAGCGAATAGGACTGCTAGCCAAGGAGACCTGATGTCCAGCATCCAGGCGGTGGTGATTACATCCACAACTTTTCCGATAACTACATCACCAACCACAGGTATGTAACAGCCCCTGAGCGGAATGACCATTACAGTGTTGTTTCTCAACTCTGCGAGACCGATCACTGTCGAGTAAAATTTGCCACCCTCACAATACACGTTAGCGCCTGCTTCATACTTACCCTCTGCGAGCAGGTACCCAGGAACGACCAATTGTCTAGAGCTAAAATTTATTGGAATACCAAACACCTCGCATTATATCTTTTTTCGTTTATGCGAATGTTAGTGATATCGGGAAAGGCAATTTTCATGTTTACTCCTAAATCCCAATTCGTATTCATAAACGGATCACACTCACTTTCACATCTTCTTTATTATATTGACCTCGACGTTGCCCCTTGTCAGCTCGTTGAGGCGGTCTATAATAACCTGTTGCATGCCTGCTGGAATTACGACCTCACCCTTCCAGGAGCCGTCGGAGAGCCAGTCGGACTTTACCACGTTTCCGGTCTTAGAAACGTAGTTCTTCACCTTGCCAGCGTTTTCTCTACCCACTTGAATCAAAAGGCTGACTTGGCTTATCTTCAATGGTAGTGTAGTCCTCAGTGCCTTGATAACCTCTTGTGCCTGCTCCTCAACTGGTCTGAAAGGGTCTATGTTTACTCTGACGGTTTCCATGGCATTCTCTATTCGCATTGGGGGGTGGGGAGTGCCGGTCTGAGGATCTATGCAGTTGCGAGCTATGAATGCCACGATCTGCTTCCTCTTGTTCTCCACCATCTGCCGGCGTTGTTCTGTGGTGAGCTGGAGCTCGCCCTTCTTTATTATCGTGCTGGCAACAGTCTTAAGGTCGGCAGTGCCAAAGTTTTTGATGAGGGATTCGTCGGAAGCCTTGTCGCCCTTTCTGGCATCTTTGTAGACGATCTCGCTGACCAATAGATCTTTGAAGTTAACCTCTTTGCCGTTCTTAAAGTCCCACGCCAAGTCAGGGTCGACCAAGATCTCAAAGTGCTCTCCATGGATAGAAAGGCGGGCAACTACCGATTTGTCCTTAGGCATTTCCTGCCGCCTTCGTTTCCTCTATATACTTTTGGAGAAGGTCGCTGGGGATCAGTTCGAATTTGCCGGTTTCCTTCTTGATGACCGCCATCTCTATCCTTGAAGGATCCATTACGCCTTCTATCACGGTGGCCAGTGCCTTGAGGGCTAGCGGTATAGCCGAGTCCAGAGTGATTTTGAAGTCATAGTTCTTTTCGAAGAACTCAGTCACGGTCTGGCTGCCAGCACCTATTGCCACGGCAAAGTAACCAGCATAGGCCCCGCTCGGCTCGGTCATGAAGAGCCTTGGTCCGAATTTGTCCACGCCGGCTATAAGGAGCGCGACACCAAATGGACGGACACCTGCGTGTTGGGTGTAGAGCTGCTTCACTTCGCTGACTTTCTTTGTGAGGACCTCGACGTCTATGATGTCGTCATAAAGCAGTCTGTTTATCTGGGCCTCTTGTCTTGCCCTGTCTATCAGTATACGAGCGTCGGAGGAGAGCCCTGCAAAAGTCGCGCCCACGTGGTCGTCTATTTTCAAGATCTTTTCCATGGAGGAGGGGTCAATCAGAGGGCTTATTTTCTTCTTCTCGACCGCTAAAACAACACCATCGACACAACGTATGCCAAGTGCAGTCCACCCTCTCCTGACCGCCTCAAGGGCGTACTCCACCTGAAAGAGTCGCCCGTCGGGCGAGAATATGGTAATCGCCCGATCATATCCAAGTCCTGGAGGTGTAAACATTTATCTCACCACTACATAATAACATAACACAAACCATTACTATATTTGATTCTTCAGTTTAAAAGTTTAGGGAGGTATTATATGTTTTTCGCTAAGTCATCACTCGATTGCCAGAGCCATTAACAGGTCTCTCTCCGTCAGTATTCCAACAACACTGCCGCCCTCCTCGACGAGCACAGCACCAACGCCACTGTTCCTTATTAGGGGTGCAGCCTCACCCAACTGAAGGTCCCCGCTTATTTTGACTACGCTTGTGCGCATGACGTCCCTCACTGGAACACTGAGTACTGAATCCATTTCGTCAAGCAGGATTCGCCTGAACACTGAACCCTCACCTATGTACCGGATTATGTCGGTGGTGGTCACAATCCCTACCACGTTATCTTCGGTTTTGATGGGCAGGCGCCTGAAGCCGTTCGATACCATCAGTTTTGCTGCTGACTTTACAGAGGTTTCGGGCGACACGAAGACAGGGTTTCTTGTCATGTGGTCTTTCACTTTAGTTGTGAGTGCTCTGCCAGAAAGGTACCTGACGACATCATACTCAGTTATTATGCCAACGAGAGACATGGACTGATCTACTATTGGAACCGCTCCAACGTTCATGACAAGCATCTTCTCGAGAACTGAAGAGAATGGTTCTCGGATATCTGCAAAAACCACATCATCAGTCATGATAGATTCCATGGGCTCGTACAGCGCGGAGAAGAACCGCCCACTGTGGCGGTGCTCAACAATTTTATAGCACTCACCTCCCCCTAGGAAGTTCACAAAATCGGTCGCAGTCACTATCCCAAGTAGAGAGCCTTTCGGACCAACGACTGGAAGACGCCTTACACCTTTGGAGATCATGATGTCTATGCCACGAATGATTGGCGACTTGGCTGTTGCGGAGTGGACAGGCTTGTGCATTATGTACTCCAATTCCCTAGGTCGCTCATAAACTACTGAAGAGAAGTTTGGCTTTCCATCACTCCTTAGGAAACCCCTACCTATCTTTCTGGGCAAGTTTTTCACCCACAAGCACTAAATGGGCAGGAGAATTTGCAATTTTTATTCGGATGGTGTATGAGTATTTGGTTGAATGAGTGGTTGTTTTCGAAATTTGAGCTCCATTCTTGTGGGGCAATGCCGAACAAATTCTCCCTGCCTCATGCCGGATAGAAATATGGTTAGCCGGGGTAAAAAGCCTTGTGTAAGGAAAGAAAGATTTTGCTGTTTTTAGGGCTACAGCGGGTTAATCCTGCTCTTGTTTTTCTCGAAGAACTCTGGCATGTGCTTCTTTACCAGCAGTACCATCTCTTTGTCTGAGATGGTTAAGGACTCCCCTTCCTCGAATCGCTTAAGAACATCTTGGTATATCTTTAGGACACCAGGGTGATCTTTGTCGACTTTCTCGTTATTCTTCAGGTTGAAGTAGTAGTTTATCCAGAAGGCAACTCCGGCATTTCCTGAGTAAGGAGTTATGGAAACGCCAGGTGGAACTCCAAGCAACCTCTCGGTGTCAAAGGGCAGATACATCTCGATGTTCTTGAGGGCTCCGTCCGCATGTATGCCAGCCCTGGTAATGTTGAAGTTCTTGCCGACTATTGGATAGTATGAAGGGATGTGGTAACCTATTACGCGCCTGTAGTACCTTGCGACTTCCGTTATAGCAAGAGTGTCCATCTCGTCGAGTGTACCTTTTATGGCTGCGTACATGAAGACCATAGCCTCAAGGGGGACGTTCCCAGCTCTCTCCCCGATCCCAAAAAGAGTAGTATTGTTGAGGGATGCACCGTAGAGCCAGGCTGCTGTTGCATTTGCTATGCCCAAATGGAAGTCGTTGTGACCATGAAACTCGAGCCACTCGGAGGGCACACCTGCGATATGGCGAAGGATCCAAACGATCTTTGGTACGCTCCTCGGTAGAGCAGCCTGCGGCCATGGCACCCCCAGACCCAGTGTATCGGGGATTCTGACCTTGACAGGGAGGCCGTACTTCTCTGAGAGGCGCATGAGTTTACGGACGAAGGGAACCACTACTCCCAAGATGTCAGCCCTTGTGCAGTCCTCAATGTGCGCCCTCATGACTATTCCAGACTTGAGTCCATCCTCTATAACCTCGAGATACTTGGAGAGAACCTGTGACCGGCTCATCCCTTTGAACTTGTAAAAGATGTGGTAGTCTGAGATTGACGATAGCATGCCAACCTCTTCAAGCTTGGCCTCTTTTGCGAGTTTGAGGTCCTCTTTGCTTGCCCTAATCCAGCCACTTATTATGGGATATTCAAAGCCCAAGGATCTTGCCTTTGATACTGCTTCCCTGTCGCGCTTTGTGTAGAGAAAACACTCTGTCATCAGAATCTTGCCTTTTGGTCCACCTATTCTGTGGAGGAATTTGTAGAGGTCAATTATCTGTTCGATGGTGTAGGGGTCTCTAGACTGCTGCCCATCTCTGAATGATGTGTCAGTTATCCACAGCTGGTCCGGGATCTCTTGGGGAACCACGACCCCATCCCATTGAATCTTCGGGGGGGAGTCAAATGGGAATAACTCTTTGTAGAGTTTTGGTTCGAGCGTGTCTAAAACCTCATAATCAGGATAATCTAGCGTCTCGTGCCTTATGGTTCTGATCAATTTGTCTGCGCCAACCAATTCCGATCCTCCAAAATTAACAAAAAGAAATAGTGCAAGCATAAAGCTTTTAAATTTATCGGAGAAAAAATTGAAAAAATGTTCTAATCTTCACAAAGACAATGAAATTGTTTCAATTTTGGGCAGGATTTGTAGACAGAATTTCTATAATTGTATCATGAAAGCTACATTACTTTGCATTTGACAAAACACATTATACCTTTTTGTTAAATTGACTTTACTTTTTTATTAATTTTTGGTGGGCGCAGGGGGTTTACCCTGCGGGGCTCAAGCCCTCAGTCAGCCATTATTCAACATCTTTCCCTTCTGATTTGACTGGGACGGCCTCTTCATCCCCATATGAGGATATCGACTCTAGGGCTTTTATTTTTTCCTTCGTCTTCTTGATGGTCCCTGACGTCACGATGGATTCGAGCTGAAAATTGTCGGAGACTATTCTGAGCTTAGGACCTTTTGTTCTCCTGATGGACTCCCAGGCTAGGTGATCGATCCTCAGTACGATAAAAGGATCCTTCCTGTAGGCTATTTTGGCGTATTTTAAATTCAGGCTCTCCCTTAGAGAAGACAGAATTTGTTGATCCTGAATTTTTCCAGAGCATCTGAAGAGTATGTAGCGGCGGCGCAGGGATCTCATGAGACCACCAATTAGATCGTTATCTTCTTTCCGGATAAAAAGGATGCTAGCAAAATTATAAAAGTCCTTGCGAGATTTTCCACTTTGGTATTTTGTTTTTGGGACTATTATGGGGAGAAGAGTTTTGATACGGACGAGGGCGTTGCCCTCTTGAGGTTTATTCGCACCTTGATCACATCATCGGATAGAGAGGTTCGCAAGGAACCGAGATAAGCAGACTGTTTATCGAACCTGAGAAATATGGAGGACCGCCCATCATAGTACAAATCTATCTGGTCACGGATCATTGAGAGCTCAGCCTCTGAAAGGGAGCGCTTAATGTGATCGAAGATCGAACGGGCAAAGTCTGGGTCGTTTACCTCGACAGTTAGGAGTGTTATCGGGTTTCCGTGATGCCCCTTGGCTGAGGTCTGGTTGATGGTAATCGATGTCCTAATGTCTTTTGGAATAAGATTGAGGATTGCACTTTTAACCCTGTCGGGATCCTCGGTGGCGTGTGCTATGGTGCTGAAGGATAAAGAAGAGATCATAATCCCCAAAGTGTTCTTAGTCCTAATAAATTTAAGGAGATCGGCTTGGTCTTACCTTCTCCGCTCCTTTGCCCTTGACGTAAAGACCGCGACTCTTCCTCCCAGCGGGTGTTAGACCTCTGAAGACCCTCCCCCTTTGCGACGGGTTGGCAATCCAAGAGAGATCCTTATCAGACTTTATCGCTGGGTGCGACGGATCCACAAGTATCACCTCGTACCAGCTATACCTGCCGTCAGAGGCGACCCAGTAACTCCCCAGAACATTCATGTTGGGGAACTTCCTTGCGACCCTCTCCTCCGCGATCCACCTTATGCTCTTCCTTGTAGATAACCCATAAATGCCCATGCGCTTTGGACGCCTGCCACTCCTAGGCCTCCTCACATTCGCAGGCCCCCTTATTATCCGAACCCTTGCTACAACAATTCCCTGTTTTGCCTTATAGCCGAGGGCCCTTGCCTTGTTTACACGAGTCGGATGATCTACTTTGACAATTGAGGGGCCTCTCCGCCATTTGATCAGCCTGCTGAGACGTAGACTGCCAACTATGCCTTCATCTGGCTTCTGCCACATCTCCGCGAGATATTTGTACGCCGACATCTTTACACCAGCCGTAGACTAAAGCGGCTTAAACGCGTTTATAATGTTTTCGGCGATCGCGATGGCGCCCAAGACCTGCGCCTCACGAGTTTGTGCTCCGATGTGTGGGGTCGATATCACATTTGGTAGCGATATGAGTTCCTTCTCCCAAGGTTCTTTGGGAGGCTCGTTCTCATAAACGTCAAGAGCTGCACCAGATAGCCATCCGCTCTTCAGGGCTTCGAGGAGGTCCTTTGTGTTGACAACCTCTCCACGAGAGGTGTTTATTATGTATGCGCCCTTTCGCATCAGTGAGATTGTTCTCGAGTTTATTAAGTGCCGGGTCTCAGGGGTTAGGGGCACGTGAAGGGTCACTATATCGGAGCTTTTCAGAAGTTCCTCGAGAGAGGTGGCTCTCAAAGCTCCGAGCTTGGCAAGAAAGTCATTTTCAACAAAAACATCATAAACCAGAACATTCATCCCAAAAGCGTGAGCCCTCTCAGCCACCGCCTTACCTATCCTTCCAAGTCCCACTATTCCAAGGGTTTTCCCCCTCAGCTCATTTCCATGGAAGCGCTTCTTTTCCCAGAGACCCTTCTTCATGGATTCGATCGCAGAGTATGTGCCGCGGACAAGGTTTAGCATCAAGGACATGGTCAATTCCGCCACTGCGATTGTGGACATATGTGGCGTGTTGATTACCTTGATACCTCTGTTCTCCGCAGATTTTACGTCAATAGTGTCCAAACCCACGCCAACACGACCGATCAGCTTGAGCCTCTTTCCAAGTTCGATAATTTCTTTGGTTACTTTGGTCCTGCTCCTCACAATCAGAATGTCGTAGTCCCCTATGACTCTTTTGAGATCTTCAGGCGATATATCGTACCACTCCTTTACGTCAAAGCCAGCTGCCCTCAATCTTGAAGGACATTCTTGGTCGACTTCGTCGGCGATTAACACTTTCATATAATTCACCGATACAGGGAGTGGAATGGAGTGTCATAAATTAAACTTTTTTGTCCTCCTTGAGGAGGAGGATCTCGATCTGATGGATGGAAACTGGCTTTCCTTTTTTTGCTAGGGTGCAACTCTTCTCGCAGGGGCGCTCAGCGAGACAAGATCTGCTAAGGTCAAGCAACTTGGGGTCTGCGAGTATAAATCTTGCCTTCTCAAAATCACCAAATGAGGCGTGCAACAGCATTGTTGGGATGTTGACACCATATGGGCAACCGCTGATGCAGTTGGGCTCATTGCACTGAATGCAGCGAGCGGCCTCCTCTTTCAAGAACCTAAGGTGGTCTGATGATGTAAGGTATTGGGTTGAGCGTCTTATATCGCGGCGAACCATAGGGGGCTACGAAACTGCTTCTAGCTAGCGTTAAGTTTATTAACTAGCGTATGTTTTGATAATCTTGATGCCGGAGAGGCTTTACACCACTGGCGAGGTTGCTAGGATATTCGGAGTGTCCTATGTTGCTGTCAAGAAGTGGGCTTATTCTGGAAAGATCAAATACATCAAGACTCCTGGTGGCAAGTACAGGTATCCCGAGAGCGAGAT
>JBMFMY010000037.1:0-9021 GCA_049970435.1 Candidatus Methanomethylicaceae archaeon | reverse complement strand
TCACGGCGAAAGCCTTCCCATGACACGAGGAGGGAAGAATGAAGAGCGTAACGAAAGTTAACGCTCAGACAGAACGGTCATAAGGTGTAACTTTTTGTTGGAGATAATATCTATAGGCAACATAAACATCGACTTGTCGTTTTTCATCGATAAGCTACCAGATTTGGATGGTGAGGAGTCAGGGGAGCTGGAGATATTTCATGGAGGCTCAGCCGCGAATTTTGCAGTCGGAGCTTCTAGGCTAGGTATTAAAACAGGTATTCTCGGCTGCGTCGGAGACGATGGGTTTGGAAGAGAGGCCCTTGAGGAGCTGAGGAAGGAGGGGGTTGTGACGAAGTTTGTCAGGGTATTAAAAGGAAGGAGGACAGGGATGGTCTGCGTGCTTGTGGACAGAAACGGTGGAAGGAGGATGGTGGCACATAGGGGTGCAAATGTTGAAATCGGATCAATTTTGGATCATCTGCCTCAGGCAAAATTATTCCAACTCTGCAATGTGAGCAGAGATGTTCTAATCAAATTCAAAAAACTTGCATGTGGGAAGGCTAAAACTGCACTGGATCCAGGGGGCAATGCTGCTCATTTAAGCCCAAAGGACTTGGATGGAATCGATGTTCTCGTGTTGAATGAGCTAGAGTGTAGGCTGTTAACTGGATCAGACTACAAAGAGGGAGCTAAGATGCTATCGGAATATGTGAATTTAGTAGTCGTCAAGCGGGGGGAAAGAGGGGCATATGCATTTGATGGGATTGAAAAGATTTTTCAGAGGGCTTTTAGTGTGAGGGCGGTCGATACTACAGGTGCAGGAGACGCTTTCGATGCAGGCTTTATGGCGGCATTTATAAAGGGTATGGATGTGAAGACTTGCCTGCTCTGGGGCGTTGCCACAGCGTCGCTGAAGATACAGAAGAGGGGTGCGAGAACAGGACTACCAACAATTCATGAACTGATGGATTTTTTGTCAAAGTACCCTGCAACGACTAACCCTTAATTTTTAATTGTAAGCACACCACTCCCCCGGTACTCGCCCCGTTTCAACATGAGAAGTGCCTTATTGGCCTCCTCTAGCCTGAATTTTGTTACTTCGGGTTTTATGGGAATTTTTGTGGCTATCGCCAAAAACTCCAGCACGTCCGACCTAGTAATGTTTGCAACACTCTTCAATTCCCTTTCGCCCCATAAGTGAGTGGAATAGTCCAAGTCATTTATCGGAGTCTCTTTCCTGATGAGATTAATCACAAGACGCCCTCCCTTCTCAAGGTTCCTCAGCGCCTCCCTGACAGGGGCACCCGTGGGTGTTGTGTCAATAGCACAGTTAAGTTTTTTTGGAGGAGTGCTCCCAGTCTCACCAACCCAGTCCGCCCCCATGCTCATCGCAAGCTCGCTGGGCGCGTCACCCTTTCTCCTTGTGAAGACAAACACCTTCGAGTTGGGGAATAGGTACCTTATAAGCTGGTACTGGATGTGGGCCGAGGATCCGAACCCGAAGAGCCCAATGGTATCACCATCTTTCATACCAGTGAGTCTCAGTGCCCTGTAGCCTATTGCCCCGGCACATAAGAGAGGAGCTGCTTCGGAGTCTGTGAAAGTGCCAGGAATCGGGTAGACAAAGTCCTCGTGAACCAAAACATACTCGGCGTACCCTCCATCGGCATCGCAGCCAGTTCCCATGAATTTATCGCAGAGGTTTTCAAGACCCCTTATACAGAAGTAACATTCTCCACAGGAGTGGTAGATCCACGCCACGCCAAGCCTATCTCCGATATTATACTTTGTGGCATTGGGACCAAGTTCTCTGACCCTTCCCACTATTTGATGCCCGAGTATTATGGGCAGTTTTGTTTGGAGCCTGCCCTCTATTTCATCTAGCTCCGTGCGGCAGACTCCGCATGTCAAGACCTCCAGAAGAAGCTCCCTGCCAGTGGGCTGAGGGACTTCCAAGTCCTCTAGTATTAAAGGGTTCATTTCAATTGGTTGAGGCTTCTTCAGAACCATTGCTCTCATTGCATATCAGCTAAATTCTGGATTGTTTTGATATTTTAAAGTTTAACAATATTTCTGTGAGGCAGTCACCCAACATTAAAATTTTACAAAAGCTTTAACTGTTCTGGAGGAGAGTGAATTGACGAGGGGACAGGTGTTTGGAGTAAGAGGGAAGTGGATCTTGCCTGATCCCTTCTGAGACCTAACTTTAACTCAACAAACTCAGGAAGCACCAAACCCATCAGTCTTTGGGACGGCCGACCATAAATAAGGCCCCTGCAGAAGGGGTTGACGTAAATGTAGAAAGGTTCACCCTTAAATTCGAATGCTGCTTCGTTTTTATACCCATGTAAAGGAGTTTCACTGACTATAAAAGGCCACATCTTGCAAGCAAGGGGTTTAATGGGTTGGATGCCACATAATTTCTTTCCTCCTTTCCTGATCTGAAATATGCAACGCCCATCAAACCTTTGCTTCAGGTAGGCAGTCCCAACCCCGAGTTCCATGCAGTGGTGACCAAAAATGTTTGACAACAATGTCATTTCGTAAGTCCTCAACGGAACTTTGTACTCCTTACAGCACTCTCCACAAGCTGTGCAGAACCAGTCTTCAAATTTGCTCCACGGCACAAACTTCATGGAGCATCCACAGAGTTATTCAGAGCAAGTGCCGTTTATTTTTTTGGGAAGATAAGACGATGTTCGTCTAATGAGATACTTTTAAGGGTCTATATTGAGTGTCTACAAGCGTGTATGTATAAGTGCCAACTTTCCAGTTTAAAAAATTATTTCAACACAATTTTTGAGATTTTCATTTTACAGTTTTTTTCAGAAATTCTATTATCCCCACACCACGAACTATGTCGCTCTTGATGCTCCTGAACCCGAGGGCGTTCATCAAACCCTCCAAATATTTTCCTGTTAACTCTAAGAGCATTTGGTCCGCGTTGGGAGCTATTATGCTAATGGTTGTTCTTTCGTCGGACTTATTCTCCATCTTCACCTCGGAGAGATGCCAAAGGGAAGTGGAGAGCAAGGATGGGAGTATTTCCATAGGGTCTTCAAATTTTGCAAGCAGATACTTACCATACCACTCACCAGCAGAGAACCATTCTTTTGTGAGTTCCTCTTTGTTTTCCCATTTTTGGACAAGCTTCAGAAAAAGATCCATCGGAAGGATGAGCGCGCCCGAGTCCTTTTGAATTTTGATCAGCTTGTAGAAATTAGTGAGATCTCCTACTGTCACTTTCATCTCATTGAAGTATCTCATTAACCAGAGCAAAAAGAGTCTTGTTCTCCCTTCTTGCGATCTCTGAGATCTTCTCCAGAACATCAGCCCTAACTACAACTAACTTTTTCTCCACTTTTTCAGGCATCAGTCTCGCCCTCCTGTTTAAATTTGAGGACTATTATGCCTTTCGAGACTTCCCTCGAACTGGTCTCCAGGCCCATGCTACTCATTACGCCCTCTAAAAAAATTGCGACCGCCTCAGATCTCTTTTCACCAAGTCTCGGTGATATACAAACAAGACGGTCTTTAGAGATCGAGATGTCAGGATTTACTCCCACAACCTCTTTCAGTATCCTCTCAACCCTCCTCGGATCGTTGATGTTGTTAATTTCTAAATACTTGCCAAAAACTATGCCAGAAGACCTCCAGTAGTCCTTCATTTTTGTGTCAAAAGATGTGGACTCCATGAGGCGCTCATGGAGGGGCTCGGGTATTAATGTCATCCCAGAGTTCTTTGCCATCTCCAAGATCTTGGCGTCCTCGATTATTGTTGTTAGATCCTTGCCCCATTCGTTTGCCCTTATGAAAGCTCCAAGAGCCTCGTTGACTATACTAAATACGGTCCTACCGCGTTCTTTTGCTATCTCGTTGATCTTATCTGCCAAGGTATCTTTGGTAGCAAGAAACTTTCTTCTCAAGTTGATCTCCTTTGTTGTCAAATATTGACAAAATAAATAGGCATTTTCCTCTATAAATACTGCATATGTCTTACTATCCGAGAAAGGATTTGTTTTGATAAACGCCTTAAATGTCGACTAGCCCATTTTAAGCCGGATGTCAAGCCGATACTCCAATTGCTAATAAAGTATGATTTCTAAAAGATTGGCGACATGCAAGAAATCGTATGAACGCTTGCGCTTCAGATGGATTCATTTATAGTTACCAAGAAGGTGTGACCAGCGAGCCGCCTGCGTGATCGATAATTTTGACAGAGATTTCGTAAACGGCTTCTATATTCTCCTTTGTCACGACTGCTCGCGGGGGACCCACCGCAAAAAAAGAGCCGCTTTTCATGAGTGCCACGGTGTCAGAAAACATCATAGCGTGGTTCGGATCGTGGAGACTCATCACAACACCGATGTTCCTATCTCTTGCAATTCGCCTCACCATACCAAGTACCAAGAACTGGTTCCTGAAGTCAAGATGGGCTGTCGGCTCGTCTAAAAGTAAGAGCTTTGGCTCTTGGGCTATTGCTCTTGCGATGAGCGCTAGCTGTCTTTCTCCCCCGCTAAGCTGATCATATGGACGGTCACCAATACCTGACAGACCCACCATTTCAAGAGCCGCCTCTGCGATCTGATAATCCTGCCTTGATGGCTGTTGGAAAAAGTTAAGGTGAGCTGTTCTACCCATTAAAACCAAGTCCAACGTTGAATAAGGAAAGGGCGGCACATGGGCTTGGGGAACGTACCCCACAAGACGTGCAAGTTCGTGCCTCTTCAACTCGTGGGCATTTTTGCCATCAATTATTACTTTGCCACTGGTTGGCTTAAGGAGGGCGTTTATACATTTCAATAGCGTGGTTTTGCCACACCCGTTCGGACCTAGTAAAGTAAGGACTGTCCCGCTCTCAACATTCAAAAATAATGAGTTCAATTTGAAGGTGCCGCCATATGAGAACGATAGACCGTCTATCGAGACTATTGTTTCCAAGAGCCAGCACCTCTTCTTCTGAGCAGATAAAGGAAGAAGGGAGCGCCAATTATTGTGGTTATCACGCCGACAGGTAGTTCATAGGAGGTCAGAGACCTTGCGATGTCGTCTGCTAACAAAAGAAAGACTCCTCCCAAGCTAGCAGAGATTGGGATAACGATCCTGTTATCAGGAGTTTTCATTAACATCCTTACTAAGTGCGGTATAACAAGACCGACCCAGCCTATGATTCCGGCCACAGACACAAAAGAAGAAACCATTAATGTTGTGACAAGCAGTATTATTAGGCGATCCTTCTCCACGTTTATTCCAAGAGCTTTTGCCTCCTCATCACCCATAGAAAGAACGTTGAGACGCCATCGCATCAGATGTAATACAATGAAGGTGATTAACACAAGTGGGACTGACTGAAGCACCTCATTCCAACCAGAAACGGCCATGCTACCCATCAGCCAGTAGACCACACTCGAGAGCTTCTCTGGAGCTGTGAAGAATTTTATCATTGAGAGAGCAGCAGAGAATAGGGCGGTCACAATCACACCAGACAGGACCAATGATACCGTTGATGCCTGACCCCGGTCGCGTGCCACAAAGTAGGTCACCATGAAAGCCAAAAAGGAGAAAGAGAATGCGAAGAACTGAATTGCGTAAAGGAAATTTGGAATAAATGCTATAGCTATAGCTGCACCCAGACCGGCTCCAGCGGACAATCCAAGTATGTAGGAGTCCACAAGGGGGTTCTTGAAGACTGCCTGCAGAGATGCGCCAGAAACGGAGAGCGCTATGCCACCAAAGAGAGCCAGCAGGATCCGTGGCAACCTGATCATGAAGATTACATCCCAGTATATTTGAGAGTGAGGAGAGTTTGAAGGTAATATGAGACCTTGTATCAGGACTTCCAACAGATCGTAAAATGGAATATTGTATGGACCAATTGTCAGGGAGAGGAAGAACACGGGTAGGGGGAGGAGGAGCAAAATGAGGAAAAGGAAGTTTTTCTTGGACCGAGACAACAGTGCCACCTATCGAATGTAGTAGTTCTGGAACAGTAGCTCCGATATTGCATCAACATTTATACCGCCGAAATATTTTGGCTGGATTATCTTCGCCAAAGCCAGCTCACCTATTATCATCCTAGGACCCCAGTCCAGATATGCCCCCTCGCTTCTTGAGCCTATTATGAGTGTGTATATGTGTGATTCTTTGACTGCCTTCAGATTCTTCCATATGGTATTTTCCGTAATGGAGGCTAATTGGGAAGAGATCGTTTGGTTGTCGTATCCAACGATTATAATGATGTCTGGATCCCAGGCCAAAAGTTTTTCGAGGTTGATTTTTGGCCAAGACAGAGTTGGGAATTCTCTGAGGGCTATGTTTATTCCACCGACGTCCTCAATTATCTTTCCCCAAGTGCTGTTTCCGTAAGCGGTCAAGAGACCGTCTTTTTCTAGTCTGCATAGGAGGACTCTCGGTCGCTCACTGTCCGGGATTATCGAGGCTGTTGAGATAATAACTGAGTGCCTTGTTTCCAAGAAGTTTATCAGTGAACCTGCCCTCTCCTCGACTCCAAATACTTTGCCCAGAAGTCTTATGGCGTTGATTTGATCATTGAAGTTGTTGGAGTACATGCAGAGAACAGGGATGCCGAGCGATTCAAGAGACTTTATTATGTCGGATGTCTTGCCATAGCCAAAATCCATGATGACAACATCTGGTTTCAGGGTAAGTATGGTTTCGAGGTTTACACCGCTAAAGACGTCGCCAACCACAGGGCGCTCCTTGATGGATTGGGGTATGTAGATTGAGGAAAGTGTGTATTTGTCTATACCAACTATCTTCTCCGAGGCTCCAAGTGTATATGCGATCTCATTCCAATAGGAGTTCAAAATCACGGCTCTGTTCACTGGTAATGGGATCGCAACATTTCTGCCTGACATGTCTTGGATTGTGATTGAGGAGGGCTGCGAGGTCTTGGGGAAGTATGCAAGAGTTAGGAATAGCCCAGCTGATATGATCAGTATCCCAAGAATTGAGAGGATGGCGATGGATTTAAGACGCAATTAGCTCACCACGGGAGAGAACGTTCCATTTTTAATTAAATTTTGTGTTTCATATGAAACAAAAGAACATTATAAAGCATAATGTGGAAGGGAATTTATAATGGGCGACAGCTTGATCTGCAAAACATTTGCGTTAGAATGCAAGACTTTTTCCAAAATCTATCAGTTGCTGAACGTCGTGCTTGTTTTTAGCCTCGGCATAGATCCTGACAACATTCTCGGTGCCAGACTTCCTCAAGAGGATCCACGAACCGTCCTCTAACAGGATTTTCAGTCCATCAATCCTGTTTATTCCAACAACTTTACGGTTCAAAATTTCTCCTGGAACCTTAAAGTTTTCCAATTCGAACTTTAAGTCTGGTTCTATGATCATATCGAACCTGCTGGACTCAACGTATCCGTATTCTTTGTATATTTCGCCCACAAGGGTTTGAAGTGGTCTGCCACTCAACTCCACGAATTCCAGCAGGAGGAGCGCAGAAGCGATACCATCTTTTTCAGGAATATGCGAGACGAAACTTATGCCGCCACTCTCCTCCCCTCCAATTATTACCTTCTTCTCCCTGAGAAGCGATCCGATGTACTTGAAACCAACAGGAGTCTCTATCACCTGACGACCGAGTGCCTTAGCAACGGAATCTATCAGGTGTGATGTCGCAACTGTCCTAGCAGCATCGCCTACTATTGAACGCTCTTTGCAGAGATGGATGTAAAGCAGGGGCAGAATCTGGTTAGCCAATAGGATCGTCCCCTCATCGGTTGTTGCCGCTAGCCTGTCCCCATCCCCATCGAAAGCAAAACCAAGATTACACTTTTCCGACATGATCTTGGCCAACAAAGGCTCCAAGTTATGAGGGACAGGATCAGGAGAAGTTCCACCAAAATACGGGTCTATATTTCCCCTGACGGTGAAGGTCTGCACTCCGAGCTCTCTAAATACGCTCTCAGCAATGCCAGATGTGGCTCCGTGCATTGGATCCAATGCGACCCTCAGACTTGACCTTTCTATGCTGAGCAGAGATTTCAGGTGCGTTACGTATTCGGGTATGGGATCAAGTGTGGAGATCAGACCTTGACGTTCTAATTCTCCAAACTCACGGCATTGAGGAGGGGACTGGGGAAGGAGAGATTCTATCTTTGCCGTTATTTCAGTCGTGGCTGGTCCGCCGTAGGCTGGAATAAATTTTATACCATTATAGATGGGAGGGTTGTGCGATGCTGTAATCATGACGGAGCCGTCGAGGGAGAAATGGAGGGTTGTAAAGGCAGCAACAGGGGTTGGTACGGGACGGGGCGGCAGAAAAGAGGGTATTCCGGAGGAGGAGAGGACTTCTGCACACGCTTTTGCGAAGGATCTTGATCCCTCTCGCCCGTCGTATCCAATAAATACACCTCTCTTGGCGCCCAAAATTGATAGGTATTGGGCAATCGCCTCGGAGACTCTCCTCACATTAGCATCGTTGAAGTCTACACCGGTTATGGATCGCCAACCATCAGTACCGAAGGTTATTTTTTTCTGAGGCAATCCGCCCACCGCTACCTAACAATGATTATGGTGCAGGGCAGGCTAACCGCCAGAGATATCGTCACACTGCCCATTAGTATGCCCCGTTCTCCGGAGTACCCTCTCGACCCAAGTATGGCAAGATCGTAGCGCCCCCTCACCGCCTCGTCATAGATCTCTGAGGCAACTGAACTCTGATTCCATTCTGCCACCCGAAGAATCTTCTTTACAATTAGACCGAAACACTTGCATCTGGACTCTGCGGCTTCTAGCACCGACTCACCTGCTTTCTTGAGCTCTTCTATTGCCTGGGAGGACGTCAAATTTGGGGGAGGGATTATCACGTGCATCAGGGTTATCTTGGCTCCGTCGCGCATTCCAAACTCTAACGCAAGGTCTACTGCTCTCATTGATGCAGGAGATCCATCGATTGGCACCAGTATGTTCTTAAAGATCGTCTTCACCTCCCGATGCCCATGGATTCGTTTGTGAGGCGCATGGATTCCTCTGGATCCTCGGTCACTCTAGTCATGG
>JBMFMY010000036.1:0-9055 GCA_049970435.1 Candidatus Methanomethylicaceae archaeon | reverse complement strand
AGGCTTTCCCACAGGACACATAACGGTAATAGATTTGGCACCGGAGAGAATATCTACGGGAATGTACTTAGTCGGCGGGACCATGTCCGTCCCAAACGAGATCAAATATCTGAGGCCTTCAAAAATTTGGGCGCCAAGACTGGAGGGTAGGACGAAAGAAGAGGTGATATTGCTGGCAAAGGCAAATGCTGAGGCAATTGAGGCGGTATTTGATATTTTCAAAAAGACTCCCACACCTATTCTGTTCATTAATGATCTCACCATATACCTCCATGCAGGACCCTTGGAGAGGTTGATTGAGGTTATCAAGATGGCTGACACCTTTGTTGGCAATGCTTATGAAGGGCTTGGATTGAAAGATGACAAAGGAAGCGGGATCTCTGAGCGTGAAAGGTCGCTACTGAAAAAGTTAGAGGGGTCTATGAACATCGTGATAGACTTGAATAGGTGAAGTTACGACTTTTTGGCTTTGGCTTTTACAATTGTGCAAAGTTGTCTTATATATTTGTAGGGAAGAATAGTTTTATTGTCAGAGTGTTGCTGTGTGTGTTTGTTTAAGGAGGTTGCAGAGTGTCGATGTCTGAGCCAAAACAGAGGCTGAAGCTCAAAGATGTTCCCTCTTGGAGCGACGTCGAGCGAATGTTGCTGGTAATGATAAGGAAATACAAGGCTGGCGGAATATCTTTGAGGGACCTCTGCCTCATTGGGCTTTTGGCGACCACTGGAATACGCACCTCCGAACTCTTGGCACTTACTCCTTCGGACTTCAATTTTGAGGAGGGGCTGATAACAATAAGACAGCTGAAGAAAAAGGGAGAATTTGTAAGACAGACCGTGATAAGTCCTGACCTTAAGCCGTATTTGAAGGAGTACTTGGCGATCTTCTCCCCTGATAAGCCCATATTCTCCCTCACAAGAAGGCAGGTGCTCAACATCACTCATAAGTACACGGAGGAGATCTTGGGGAGGCGTTATCGAAATCACGCATTCCGACATGCTTACGCCATCAGGATACTTGAAAAGACGAGAGATGTTGAACTGTGCAGACGCCTAATAGGTCACTCAAGGATAGAGACCGTCAAGATATACCTGGATTTTGCGATTGGTGACAGGATAAAAGATGTGTTGGATGCTATAAAAATTGGGCGATAGCTCAATATCATTCCATATCAAAATTTAGGAAGAAATGAAAAATAAAGAAATAAAGAAATAAAAATGGAAGTTTTTAAACTCTTTTGAGTACTAAAATGATCGCCACCGCTATAGCTGCGACTATAATCACAACTATGGTGTAAACGAGATAATCTGATGGTAAAGATACTGAGAATGTAAAATACTTGGTTGCGGTGTTGCCTGCCAAGTCGCTGACTGAGATTTGCGCAGTGTGCGAGCCTTCCGATAGAGTCCCATTAAAGGTCACAGATGTGGCGTTGATGATTGGTGCAACGACATTTCCATCGATCTTCATCAACAAAGAAGAGGTGTTCCAAGCAACATTGTCAGATATCGAGATTGTGAAGTTTAAGTCCTTACTCTGGAAGATGGTGTTGTTATTAAGAATATTTCCGGAGATTGTGGGCGGAGTTGTATCCACTATAAAGGTCCAGTTAAATGTTGCTACGTTTCCAGAGGTGTCCATCAGGGAAAGTGTTGCTTGATATGTGCCATCCGTGAGGTTAACAGAGGCTGTTAGACTGGATGTCGTTATTGAGGTCATGTTTATTGCTACATCGTTCAGTCTCAAGGAAACTGAGTAGGGGTCAACGGCTTTGTTGTCGGAGTATGTTGCGTTTATTGTGACTGCCCGCACATTCAGAATGGCACCATTTGGTGGATAGACTAATGATATAACTGGAGGGACTAAATCAGGAATGGATACCGTAAAGGACCAGGATTTAGACGCTTTGTTGCCGGCAAGGTCTTTAACCTCAAAATAGGCTGAGTGTGATCCCTCAGTCAGATCTGTAGCTGGTATATAATCGATCCTTGTGGAGGTAATTGTGGCGGCCGAAGTCACATCTAAGCCATCCAGTAGCATCTTGACTGTGGAGAAGTCGATGGCGACATCATCAGAGTACACAACCGAGATTATTGGGTTCAATACGCTTACAGTCGATCCATTGGTCGGCGAGGTAGATATTATGTTAGGCGGGGTTAGGTCAGTTACCGCAGATAGTGTAAAAGTGGCGTTTTTTATCTGGCCCACTGAGTAGGCTCTAACAGTGTAGATGCCATAAATCCAGGATCCTGTCGGAATTTTGACGGGTATCTTGAAGCTCATGGAGTAATAACCATTACTTGAAGATAACCTGTAATTTATATCGACCATGGTTCCGTTCGGGTTGTAGAGCTGAATTGTAACGTCAGAATTTGGTTCTGTGGTTCCGCTCACGTATATTTCATCACCAGCATAATACGTCTGTTTATCAGTACTTACGGTCAGGGGAGATGCTAAAACGGAATTGGTATAGAGCAGGAGCACCAAAAGAGATAGAAGCAGACAGATCTTTTTAGAAAACAATTTTTCTCGCCGTACTCAATGGACTGATCCATTTTATAAAAGCCTTCCGCATATTCTTAGGTGTTCTAATTTTTAGATAACAGGATTTCGCTATTTCTTTCTTGATGGCACTATCAAGCTAAGGTTGTTCTTTATGACTGGCAGTATCCACTTAAAGCGCCCTTTGATCAACTGTTTGTAGATAAAAGACGCTCTCAGGTAGAATTTTCTATATGCAAGACCAACCAAATTTGAGATCTCTTCCACAGACAGCTCATTTGTCCTCATGATCGGCTTTATTGTTGTGAAATGAGACCAATCTTTTGTTGTTAAAAGTCCCTCCTTCTTAGCCATTTCGTAGACATCGGTTCCTGGGTAGGGGGTCATAGCGGTGAATTGTGCAAAATCGATGCCAGAGTCTTTAGCAAAATTTATGGTCTTCATTACATCCTCTTTCGTCTCTCCAGGCGTACCTATTATGAAGGAGCCCAAAACTTCCATGCCAACTTCCTTTGCCCATCTTATGGCCGACCTTGCTTGCTCCAAAGTGATCCCTTTTTTCAGTATCGTGAGCACCCTTTCAGATCCGGACTCTATCCCATAGTAAATAAGACCGCAGCCAGCCTTTTTCATGATAGCTAGGAGCTCTCTTGAAACCAGATCCACCCTAGATCCACATGCCCACCACACTTTCAGACCGCGCTTCATCATCTCTTCTGCGATCTCCACAACTCTCTTCTTGTCGACAGTGAAAGTATCGTCAACGATCTCAAAAGATCTGATGTTGTATTTGTTCACAAGCTCTTCCATCTCGTCAACAACATTTTTCGGGCTCCTAGCTCTGAAACGCCTGCCATAGAACTGTGAAGAAGAGCAGAATATACATCGGAAAGGACATCCGCGGCTTGTCAATATGTTGCCGAGCCTATGCCTCTCGCTGAGAACTGTGTACCTGTCCAATGGAAGGAGATCTCTAGCGGGGAACGGAATATCGTCCAAGTTCTCTATGAGCCTCCTAGGACGTGTCCTTATTATTTTGCCTTCTTGGCGGTAAATTATGCCGTCTACATCTGCAAGCGGCTTTTTTGACTCTACTGCCTTTAACAAGTCGACTACTGTTGCCTCTCCCTCTCCGATCACGCCCACATCTAGCGCCTCGCACTCAGCCATAGTCTCCTCTGGTAGGGAAGTGATGTGACAGCCACCCATTACTGTGATTGAATCTGGACAAACCTCCTTTGCTAAAGTCACAGATTTCATCGCATCATAGATTGTCGGGGTGGTTGATGTGACACCTATCACATCGGGGCGCTCTCTTTGTAATATTTCAGCCAGTTTATGATGTGATATGTCAAGGGCTGTAGAGTCAATGATGCTCACATCATAGCCCTCCTTTCTTATTGCGGCAGCAACGTATGCAAGGCCCAAAGGTGGGGCTTTGAGCCCTATAGTGGAGATTGTCTCAAGAGATGCTGTTGTAGGAGGATTCACTAAGACTACCTTCAAGCCCTCCCCCCCATGAGATTACCCTGATAACCCTCAAGAATATTATCTTATCATTGGTATTAATCTTTTTGTGCAAAATTCAATGATGGACAAATAAATTTGTCCAAAATCCATTAAAGCAAATCAATCAATAGATAAGCCGAATGGATATGTACACATATAAACTCTCTAAGCCAGAGATAAAAAAAGTGCAAAACGAGAGGCTGAGGTGGCTAGTCAAGCATGTTTACGAGAAGTCGCCATTTTACCGAAGAAGGTTCGCAGAGAGTGGAATCCACCCTGAAGACATAAGGACGAAAGAGGACCTCAGGAAGATACCATTCACCACCAAGAACGACTTGAGAGACAACTACCCACTTGGGCTATTGTCGGCAGATCCGTCGCAAATAGTGAGGTTTCACGCATCCTCCGGAACCACAGGGAACCCAACAGTAGTGGCATATACAAAACAAGATATTGAGAGCTGGGCGGAACTCAACGCCAGGTGTCTCGAGATCGCAGGTGTCACATCAAGCGATGTGGTCCAGGTGGCATATGGTTACGGTCTTTTCACTGGAGGACTAGGATTGCACTACGGTGCTGAGAGGTTGGGCGCAAAAGTTATTCCAGCGAGCACAGGCAACACGAAGAGGCAGTTAAAGCTCATGAAGGATCTTGGGACTACGGTCATTTGTTGTACTCCATCCTATGGACTTTACTTGGCGGAGAGTGCCAAGGATGAAGGACTCGACCCCAAGAAAGACCTAAAGATAAGAGTCGGGGTATTCGGAGCGGAGCCGTGGTCGGAGAACACGCGCAGGCGCCTGGAGGAGCAGTTCGTCAAATCAGCGCATGACATTTATGGTATGTCAGAGCTCAACGGTCCAGGCGTAGCTATGGAATGCAAGATGAAGAACGGGCTGCATGTGTGGGAAGATCACTACATAGTGGAGATAATAGACCCCAATACGGGTGAGGTGTTGGAACCCGGAGAAAAGGGCGAGATGGTGGTCACCACGATAATGAAGGAAGGGATGCCCCTGCTGAGATACCGAACTAGGGACATCACAATATTGGACGATGAGCCCTGCGAATGTGGTTTGAGTCATGCTAGGATAAAGAGGATCTTGGGCAGAACCGACGACATGTTGAAGATAAGAGGCATATGTGTATTTCCGAGCCAAGTCGAAGAGATCCTCATGAAGACAGAGGGTGTTTCCCCCTATTACCAGCTTGTGGTGGACAGGGAGGGGGTCATGGACAGGCTTATGGTCAGAGTAGAGGTCTCAGAAGACTTCAAGACGGACAGGCTGACGGATCTTGTGAACCTTCAACAGAAATTGGAGGAAGAGCTGAAGGATACGCTGAGCATACATGCTGTCGTTGAGCTTGTCGAACCAAAGAAGTTGCCAAGAAGTGAGGGTAAGGCTCAAAGGATAATTGATATGAGAAAGATATAGAGGAGGAAAAATTATTGATAAAACAGTTGAGCGTCTTCTTGGAAAACCGCCCTGGCAGGCTGGCTACTCTGCTAGACATTCTTGAAAGATATGGAATAAATGTGTTGGCAATGGGAATAGCGGAGGCAGGGAACTACGGAATAGTGAGGCTCATTGTAGACAAAGAAGGAGAAGCCCTCGAGGTTCTCAGGAGGGCAAACATGGCTGTAAATGAGACCGATGTGATAATAATCCAACTGAGAGATCTCACATCAACTGTGAAGCGGCTAGGAGAGGCGAACATAAATATCGACTACGCATATACCATGGACTGTCAGAGAGTAGTTTTAAAAGTAAACAAAGAAGGCGAGGCGATCAGCGTCCTAAAAAGTACAGGGATTGAAGTTCAAAATCCGTAGCTGGAATTTCTGCCCATTTTTCAATTTTTCCAAGTGCATGATCTCTTTTTTTAACATCTAATCTTCAAGCCGACTTGAAGATTATACACTGTGACGGGTTCCTCGAGAGAAGTGTTTTTGAGATCAACCCTGCCTCTGCCCAAGTACAGAAGGCAACTCCACAAGGGACGAGGCAGTTTGGCTCAAGTCTCGAGTCTGAGGCTTTGATGTAAATCGGGTTGTGGATTATATCCTTGGCTATATCCCTAATTGTCAAATTCTTGACAAGTTTGGCGTATTCCCTTATTTTTTCACATGTGGAGTCCAGCTCCACCTCTAAATTTGATCCTTTAAGGAAAGCTGTGATGTTGGTACAATGATCGCAGATGCTCTTTATTGTGAATGTTGTGGTCAAGGGTCATGCCTCAAATGTCAATAATAGCACAACATAATAACCTTTTTTATTGATCATATTATCATCTTCAAATTGAATTTTGATGATGATGATTTTTGAGATAATTGTAATGCTATGGTCATTATTTAACCTGATATCCAATAATCTTACCATTAAGCAAGCCTTTTAAGCTCGACCGTCATTTAGAGAGTACTAAGGTGTCTCATATGGCAAAATGTCCAAAATGTGGAACAGAAGTAGCAAACCCGTCAAAGACGTGGACGCTTGCCCCCAAAGGGAGAAAGCCCGTTACTGTCGGATTGTTCAAATGCCCGAGCTGCGGAGCTTACTTTAGAGCATCCGTGAAGTGATCACAAATTTTTCTTTTTTTTATTTAATTTTTATTTTAAATTTAGTTTTACATGATTTAATTAATTTAATTTGAATATTGGTGGATCTCTTAACTTCATAACTTCATGCGTTCATGAAGTTTACTATCCGCCTAATCCCCTCTCTTAAATCCTCGTCTGGGATAGCATAGCAGAGTCTGAACCGGCCTCGATTATCTCCAAAATATTCCCCGGGGATCACTGCTACCCCTGCCTCCTCTAGGAGGGTTCTAGCGAAGATTTCAGAGTTCGAGAACCTTTGGGATTTTATGCGCGGGTAGACATAAAATCCACCCTCAGGAATCGGGCACTCAAGGTCTTTTGCCTTTTTCAGACCATCAACAACGAAGCGCATCTTGTCGGTACAGGCCTTTATTACCATGGATATGTGATCTTTGTATACTTCCAGAGCCGAAAGACAACCATACTGTGCAAATGTAGTGGGCGCGCTGACGGTGTGCTCTTGAACTGTGTGAAGGTTTTTCAAGATCTCTTTAGGACCGGCAGCAAACCCTACCCTCCATCCGGTCATGCCGAAGATCTTTGAGAAACCGTCCGTGACAACTGTCCTCTCCCTGAGGCCGTTCATGGAAGCGGGTGATATGAAACGTCTTTCGTCGTAGACGTAGGCCCAGTCGATCTCGTCAGAGAGCACATAAAGGTTGAAGTCTTCTGCCAAGTCCCTAAGCAGTTTCAAGTCTCGCTCGTCCAGCAACCCACCAGTAGGGTTGTTTGGTGAGTTCACAACAATGCCCCTTGGTCTCTTTTTCATCAGTTCCTTCAGTTCTTCCTCGTTTAGGTGGTAGGGTTCGTTAGCCCAGGTCTCAAGGATGTTCAGTCCGAGCATCATCGGAACGGCCTTGAAGCTGGTCCAGTATGGCTTAATGAGGATTACCACGTCTCCTGGTTTGAAGAGTCCGAGAAAGAAGGCGAAATTGGCGAATTTTGCCCCAGTGGTAACCAAAATTTCATCCTCTGAATATTTCAAACCTCTGGTTTGGGCGAGATAATCCGCTATGGCAACTCTGAGCTCATGAATGCCCCAACTTGAAGAGTAGCGATGCTTGCCTTTCAGCAGGGCGTCCATTGTGCCCTTTACTGCAGTCCACGGGGGTGCAAACATGGGCTCTGCAACATCAAACCGAACTACGCGGGTGCTTTTTTCCCGCTCTATCTTCTCAACCATCTCGAGTAAGGATACAGGCGACTGAGGGATAGAGAAGAATATATTTTGTGGCATAGGGCTCCAGTCTATATCTTATTGACCTGTTTATTTAAGATTGAGGGAGCTAGGGAGACAACAGAGAGAGAATGAAGTTGCGCTTGAATGGGTATCTATTTCTGAGATAATCTCGCACTCCATTACTATTTAGCCAAAAAGCTAAAAGAGTTGAAAAACATACGACTTTATCAAAATTCATAGGAATACGGTGACCTTATGATCGACGCTCTCGGGGCATATCTTCAGGGCTTTATCACACTACTGGTGATCTTCGATCCTATCGGCAATATCCCCTTGTTTCAGACCTTCACCGCAACCCTAGATGCCTCAAAGAAGAAACAGATAATCAACAGATCGGTCGTCATAGCCATGGCGATACTCGCATTCTTTGCCCTTGGCGGGTTTTTGGTGTTTGAGATCTTCAACATTTCAATAAACGACTTCAGGATAGCTGGAGGGATACTTCTTTTCATACTCTCGATAGAGGGGCTATTGGGGAGAGAAGAGGCAAGATGGATAAGCAGTGAGGATGTAGCTGTGGTGCCTCTAGCTACGCCTCTAATGGCAGGACCTGGTGCTATCTACACTGTGATATATTTGATGCAGGGACCTTACGGTCCTGGTGTCACGCTATTTGCGATAGTTAGCAACATTGTAATCCAGTGGGTCTTGCTGTACTATTCAGACAGGGTTCTGAGGGCTCTTGGAAAGACTGGTTCTACGATAATATCTAGAATAATGGCATTCATACTCTCGGCTATAGCAATAGGTATGATAAGGGAGGGCATAACCGCAATACTGTTAAATTTGACTTAGAAACACTTTTTAGAAACAACTTTTCACTCGTTAACTGTAAACCTTGACACCTTTGGTGATTGCATGGATGTACAATTGATCCTGCTCATCGCGGGACTTATCCTAGCTTTCATTATGGCAATGAATCTCGGAGGTAACGATGCGGCGAACCCCACAAGTGCCGTGATAGGGGCAGGGGTGCTGTCCCTAAAAAAAGCCCTTTTGTTTTTTGCAATCTTCACGACCTTAGGTGCTGCCTTGCAGGGGCACATGGTGATGAAGACCATAGGCAGAGGCATAGTGCCCAGTATAGATGTCGTCGGAGCCTTCGCAATAATATTGGCCGCAAACATTTGGATATTTATCGCGACAATAAGGGGGATGGCGATATCGACAACACACTCCATCATCAGTGCCGTCATAGGGTATGGGC
>JBMFMY010000035.1:0-9141 GCA_049970435.1 Candidatus Methanomethylicaceae archaeon | reverse complement strand
TTCTTGACAGCAACATAGGACACTCCGAATATCCTGGCAACCTCACCAGTGGTGTAAAGCCTCTCCAGCATCAAGATTATCAAAACATACTAGTCAATAAACTTAACGCTAGCTAGAAGCAGCTTCTCTGCCCCCGCCCCTCGTTCCCAACTTTCAATCCCCCCATCCATAACCTTGAAAACAGCGTTTGGCTCAATGGTTCCCAGGTCTGTACCAATCAACTCGTAAAACTTCTTATTGTCCCTCACCTTGACCTTCTTCAGCAAGTGAAGAAACTCATAAATCAGTTGCCCTTTTGTAACCGTCACCACTCCGTAAAGACAGACGCCCCTCACCTTAGAGAAATCAAAAGAGTATTCCCTCTTTTTCGCCTCCAAGTAAATTTGGAAAAGGTACGCATCAATTAAATCTAATGGTTTCTCGTATCTCTTAAACCTCAGAAGCTGAGGGTGGTTCCCATACCCCCTAGCTCTGCCCTCCAAAACCCTCTTCGCCAAAAGCCCTTCTCTCCAGACTGCTACTAATCCTCGCACATCGAGATACTTTGGATGAATCGACCAAAGCCTCAATCACATCCTCCCATCTTAACTTTCAAAATAGACCGCTAAAGATTTTCTCTTTCAAAGCACAATTCGATGCTTGTTAGTAGAATTCATAACCAGACAAAATTAATTGAAAGGGGAACTAAAAACTAATGTTGTTAATCGTAGAATGAACGAACTTCAGAACAAAAATTTTCTGATCTGAGTGTGATCAATGCATCAAGTTTTTATAGCCCTTCTGAATGTGCTATCCATAAATTGCCCGTTTGGTGGAAATTATGTTCAAACTTCTTCAAATAAATGATGTAGTTAGGATCCCTCCGGAAAAATTCGAGTTGCCACTTGAGAGCGTGGCAGCTGAGGTCATTCGTTCAACTTATGAAGGCGTTGTGATGCGCGAATTTGGCGCAGTCATCGCGGTGTTAAACGTGAATGTCTCAAACGTTGGGAAGATCTTACCAGGCGATGGAGCTGTTTACCACAGGACATCGTTTGAGCTTCTTGTCTACACTCCTGTAATTCAGGAGGTAGTTGAGGGAGAAGTGGTAGAAGTTACAGATTTCGGCATATTCGTGAGAATTGGACCAATGGACGGATTGGTTCACGTGTCTCAGGTCATGGATGACTTCATAACCTACGATGAAAAGCGAGGAGCCCTGATAGGAAAAGAGACCCAAAGGGTTTTGGAGAAGGGGACATTAGTTCGGGCTAGAATAATAACAGTTAGTATGACCGGCGGTCCGTCCCGAAGTAGCAAGATCGGAATGACCATGAGGCAGCCATATCTAGGCGCTCTTTCTTGGATAGAGGAAGACATCCGAAAATCCGTTGAGGCAAAGGAAAAAGAGACTGAAAAACCCTCGCAAAAGAAATAGAAATCAAAAAAAGGAAATAGAAAGAGAGAAAATGAAATAAAAAAATGAGTGGTCAAAATGAGTAAAGATAAGCCCTCCTCGACAAAATTTGCGTGCAGGAAGTGTAAATACATACTTGGTGAAGATGATACCAAATGCCCAATTTGCGGTGGTACTGATCTATCTGAAGACTGGAGCGGGATGGTCGTTGTTTTAGATCTCTCCTCCAAAGTGGCAGAGATGATGGGTGCCAAGAGACCAGGGCGATACGCAGTCAAAGTGCTTTAAATCTTTCCTCTAGTTCATAATAATGAAAGGTGTCTTTTTTGGGCATGCTCAAAATGCCTGAAACATTGCGGTCAGAGCTCTCAAAACCTTATGGGATTCTTTTAGCAGGGGACTTGGACTCTAATGTTGACGATGTACTAACTCTCATAAAGAGGGAGCACCCGCCTCGTGTAGTCATTGTTGGGGACTATGTCTTGACAGGCTTCATAAAATCAGGCTACATGCCAAGCCTTGGGATTTACGACAGAAAAACTAAAAGATCTCCTTTTCCTTTGAATCTGAAACACACAGAGACCGTAGTCAACCCTCCTGGGCACATCTCAGACCAAGCAGTCCTAGCCATAAAGCGCCTTCTTTCGTCCCCGGAACCCTCGATATTATATGTCGAGGGGGAGGAGGATCTCCTGGCTCTCCCTGCCGTGCTCCATTCACCTGATGGATCATTTGTGATCTATGGGCTCCCTGAGAGGGGCATGATACTCATAAAGGTAGAAAAAAACATCAAGAAAAAAGTTGCAGAAATTTTGGAACGCTTTGATAGGGTTCCTTGATTTTTCAGATCCATCCTCTTACTCTCATTGCCTCAGCCACTCTGCTTATTGCGCAGATGTACGCCGCCATCCTCATGTCGGTTCCATACTTCTTGTAGGTCTCATACACGTTATTGAAGGCTTTCACCATCAGCTTGTCCAGTTTTTCTGTCACTTCCTCCTTGCTCCAGTAGTAATTCTGGAGGTTTTGAACCCACTCAAAGTATGAGGTGCTAACACCACCCGAGTTTGCTAGGACGTCTGGAACAACCATTATCCCTCTCTTAAAGAGTATATCGTCTGCCTCCGGCGTCGTGGGGCCATTTGCTCCTTCCAATATCAATCTAGCTTTTATTTTGCCTGCATTTTTCTCCGTTATCTGATTCTCGAGCGCAGCTGGAATCAATATATCGCATTCTTGCTCTAGTAGCTGCTCATTTGTCAGGTCCTCGGCATCGGGATACCCTGCAACGCTACCAGTTTTTTCCTTAAACTTACTTACACTCTCCACTGATAGTCCTTTTTCGCTGTAAATGCCTCCCCTTGAGTCGCTTAAGCCTACTATTTTACATCCAAGCTTTTCCATGAAATACGCCGAGTAGTAACCGACATTACCAAACCCCTGAACCACAACCGTTGCCTTCTTGAGATCAATTCCGAGCCTCTTAGCAGCCTCTCTTCCCGATATCGCCACTCCCATACCTGTGGCCTCGGTCCTCCCCTCAGATCCTCCAATTATTATGGGTTTGCCTGTTACAGTACCAGGAACATTGTAGCCCTTGATCTTGCTGTATTCATCCATAAACCAGGCCATCTCTCTACTGGAAGTGTTGACATCTCCCGCGGGAATGTCCTTTTCTGGTCCAACTATCGATGATATTGCATAGAAATACCCCCTCGAGAGCCTCTCGATCTCACCAACGCTCATCTCTTTGGGGTTGCATATGACGCCTCCTTTGGCTCCACCGTATGGCAACCCAGCAACAGCACATTTCCAAGTCATCCATATAGAAAGCGCCATTACCTCCTCCATAGTAACGTTTGGATGGTACCTTATGCCTCCCTTGAACGGTCCAAGAGCATCATTATGTTGCGATCTGAACCCCATGAAGACTTTAATTTTCCCATTATCCATTCTCACAGGCACATTGACGCACAAAACCCTCTTCGGGTATTTCAGTATCTCATGGACGTTTGGGTCCAAATTCATTATCTTTGCGCATTTGTCCAACTGTTCCAGAGCCATCTGATATGGATTTCTTTCGGGCATATTAGTCATCTCGTTGAAAAGATTAAAACCCGCTCTCTTATTAAGATTTATTAAAACTTGTTAACAATTAATAACATACCTCACTCCTTCAAAAATATCGCTGAATAAACCCTCATCTCCGCTCATCCACAGATAAGCTAAAAAAGGAGTACGCTTTTTTCTACCACGAAATGGATGTGCAAACCATGTCCTCCGAAGAGTACCAACTGTCAATCATAGAAGACAATTTTAATCCGCTTCTCGAGAGAAGAGAGGTTAAGATCGAGGTAGCCTCAAAATCAACACCAAAGAGAGATATTCTTAGGAAAGCGGTAGCCTCTTCACTAAAGGTGCCGGTCGAATGTGTTTATGTGAGGAACTGTCTCTCCTCCTTCGGAACAAACATCTCAGTCTGCAGGGTGCATGTTTACAAAGACCCAGAACGCGGCAAAAAAATCGAGCCAAAACACGTCCAACTCCGGAATCTCTCGAGGGAGGAGCGTGCTCAACTCATTTCTCAGACAGCTTCAAAATCCGCTGACAAAAAGTAGGTGATCTGAATGACAAGACCTTCTGACCTATATGAATACGACTATGAGCAGGGCAAGATTGTCCCAAAGAACAAAACTTGCTCCAGATGTGGAAGGATGATGGCAAAACACATGAAGCCCAATCCTAGGTGGGCATGTGGTTACTGCGGCTACACAGAATTCATACGCCAATAAAGGCATAGAAAATGAGTAAGCTTTATGTTATGGGTATAGAGTCCACCGCACACACTTTCGGGTGCGGTGTAGTATCCTCCGAAGGCGAGATTCTGTCAAACGTGAGATCAGAGTACGTTCCAGCCTCTGGGGGGATCCATCCGAGGGAGGCAAGTCAGCACCATGCCTCTAAGGCATCCGCTACTGTGAGGCAAGCTCTCACCGAGGCTGGCATTGGACTTGAGGAGCTTGGTGCCGTGGCAATTTCCTTGGGTCCAGGCCTTGGTCCGTGCCTGAGAACCGGCGCGACCGTCGCGAGGGCTCTCTCTTTAATGATTAAAAAACCTTTAGTTCCCGTAAACCACTGCGTTGCCCACATAGAAATTGGACGGCTTACAACTAAAGAAGATGACCCCCTTGTGGCATATGTTTCTGGTGGGAATACGATAGTTTCGGCATACTCTGATGGGCGATATAGGGTTTTTGGTGAGACCCTTGACATCTCCCTCGGAAACTGTCTGGATGCATTCGCACGCTCACTTGGGCTAAGCCATCCTGGCGTACCAAAACTTGAGGCACTTGCAGATCATGGTAAGAACTTCATCCCCCTTCCCTACATTGTCAAGGGGCAGGATGTTTCGTACTCTGGTCTTTTGACTATGGCAACTAGGAAGATCCCAGAGAGCGACGCCCGCGACCTTAGCATGAGCCTATTGGAGGTTGCTTATGGAATGCTGGCAGAGGTCGTAGAAAGGGCCCTGGCCCACACCGAAAAACCTTCCCTGCTACTCACAGGAGGGGTCGCGCGCAGTCCTCGCCTGCAGAGGATCTTGAGATCGGTCTGCGAGGAGCACTCTGCTAGGTTTCATGTTGTCCCACCAGACCTTGCAGGAGATAATGGGGCTATGATCGCATGGACCGGGTATCTGGCACTGAAGGAGGGCGTCAGCGTACCTGTGGACTCAAGTTACATAAGGCAGAGGTGGCGCCTTGACGAGGTGGAGATACCGTGGAGAGGATGACGCTGATAAAGAAGGGGGCAGAAGCTGAGCTTTATAGGCTGGAGTGGATGGGTAGAGATGCCATACTTAAACGAAGGATCAAAAAGCTTTACCGCAACCCAGACCTCGATGTTTACATCCGCACAACAAGAACAAGCACGGAGGCCAAGCTTCTCTCAGAGGCTAGAAGGCTTGGTGTACCGACGCCGATAATCTATTATTTAGATCTAAAAAACACTGAGATCGTCATGAGCTTTATCCCTGGCCCCCCACTCAAAAAGATAATCCCTGAGATGGACCGAGAGTTGCTCTCTGAGACTTTCAATCTCGTGGGCAGACTTGTGGGCTCCCTCCACAGAGGCGGAATAGTCCATGGTGACCTGACAACCTCCAACATGATCTTGAAAGAACACACCCTCTTTCTCATAGACTTTGGGCTCGGCGAACACACCTCAGATTTGGAGGCTAGGGGGGTTGACATCCACTTGATGCGGAGGGCTCTTGAGAGTTCGCATTACGAGGTCTCTAAGTTTGCATATGATTGCTTCATATATGGCTACGAGAGCATAATGGGCGAAGAGACAAAGAATGTGCTCAGAAGGGTCGGTGAGATCAGGCGCAGGGGGCGATATGTCGAGGGTGGGCGATGAGTGTTATGACCTCTATAATGTTCATAACCAACAATGAACACAAGGTTGAAGAGGCAAATAGGATCCTTTCCCCATTCAATATCAAGCTCGAGATGTGCCCGCAGAGGAAGCTCGAGATCCAGTCCGAGTCCCTTCTTAAGGTTGCAAAATACGCTGCACTTGCGGCAGCAAAGAGGCTGCATTCCCCTCTCTTGGTGGAGGAT
The DNA here is from genome assembly GCA_049970435.1 of Candidatus Methanomethylicaceae archaeon. GTDB lineage: Archaea > Thermoproteota > Methanomethylicia > Methanomethylicales > Methanomethylicaceae > JBMFMY01. Next base: position 3,120 of record JBMFMY010000035.1, on the reverse strand, counting down.
TCTGGGCTTTTTATTAAGGTTCTAAACGGCTTCCCCGGACCTTTCTCTTCATACGTTCACAAAACCGTTGGCTGCGAAGGGGTACTTAAACTCCTTTCAGGATTATCAGAGAGGAGCGCGGCTTTCAAATGCGTCGTTGCCTTCTACTCTCCATCATTGGGGGTGAATACTTTCCAGGGGCGCTCTGTGGGGAATATATCTCAAGAAATGCGGGGGTCTGCTGGGTTCGGGTTTGATCCTATCTTCATTCCAGAGGGTTCAAACCTTACTTTTGCAGAGATGCAACCAGACGAGAAAGACCGCTTTTCTCACAGAGGTGCAGCCTTTAGGGCATTCGGATCATGGTTTTTAACCAAAAATATAGCTAAACCTTAAATAACAGCTCCTTTTTCTATCGTTTGCTCAGGTGGGCTCTTTGAGGAAGAGTAAGATAAAAGGCAAATCACATTCAATGAGGCCTATTGAAAGTGGCGCACCAAAGTGGGTCAAAGCCACTTCGGAAGAGGTAGAGTCTCTCATAATGGAATTCGCAAAAAAAGGTATTCCGCCATCACAGATCGGTCTGATCCTCAGAGATCAGTACGGAATACCTCTTGCTAAACAGATAACTGGTAAGAAAGTATGCCAGATCCTATCCGAGAAAAATCTGGCTCCGGAGATTCCCGAGGACCTGTTCAACCTCATTAAGCACGCCTCCAAGATCAGGAGGCACCTGGAGGAGCATCCAAAAGATATGAGCTCCAAGAGGGGTCTACAGCTTTTAGAGTCCAAGATAAACCGCCTGGCAAAGTATTACACTTCTGTGGGAAGACTGCCTCGTGATTGGAAGTACTCGCCAGAAAAAGCATCAATACTTGCCAGATAGGGGTTAATTTTAACTTGGCTCAAGAAGGGGAGCCGCTACTACAGAAGAGGGCGGAATCGATCGCCGGTGAACTTCTCTCAATTCCCAAAGAAGAAGAAATACTAATAATCTCGCATCTGGATGCGGATGGAATTGCCGCAGGAAGCATAATACTGCATGCCCTTCTTGACATCGGAGCCAACCCCCTCCTCAGGATCGTGAAACAGCTCGATTCTAGCGTCCTGGAGGACGTCTCAAAATCCTCTGCAAACTTCATCATATTTGTTGATATGGGAAGCGGGCAGAAACAACTCCTCCAAAAAATGGACAACAAAAAGATATTTATAATCGACCACCATCAACCAGAACCGCCAGAAATTGAGACTGAGATTAATCCTCACACCTTTGGGTTTAATGGCTCGAATGACATCTCTGCATCCGGGACCGCGTACCTGGTTGCAAAGTCATTGACCAAAGATAACCCCTACATACCTCAGCTTGCCATTGCTGGTGCGCTTGGGGATCTTCAGGATCGCGGGGAACGAGCCTCGCTTATCGGTCTGAATAGAGCGATTGCAGCCGAGGCGGAATCGAAGGGTCTTCTAAAGACAAAGTTGGGCCTAAAGCTCTATGGATTCGAGTCCCGCCCCCTCGTGCAGTGTCTGGCCAACACGATAGAACCTTACCTGCCTGGGCTAAGCGGGGATGAGGGTGCCTGTTACAAATTCATCAAGAGCCTAGGGATAGAACCGAGAAGAACGGACGGAAGCTGGAGATCCCAAGCAGACCTTTCAAATGAAGAGCTGAGGACTCTAATAAACGGAATAATCAAGTATCTGATCTCCCAAGGGCTATCGAGCAAAGAGGCCGAGAGCATTGTTGGGACACTCTATGTATTCCCCAACGAGGCCAGCGACTCTCCACTCCGTGACGCTCGCGAATTCGCTTCTTCGATAAATGCCTGTGGAAGACTGGGCAAGTACGGTCTTGGGGTCTCGATATGCATGGGTGATAGAGACCAAGCATTGGAAGAACTCAGGCAGACCCTTCAAGACTACCGAAAGACCATATCCCGATACCTCAACTGGATCCAAACCAATAGCAACGCGATCATTATATTGCCTCACGTTCAGGCAGTTAATGGCGGAACCACTGTCGATGATAGGATGATTGGTACTATCATCTCGATAACATATTCCACTAAACCATTCTCACTTGACAAGCCAATTGTTGGCTTTGCGGTCTCCTCTGACTGCATTAAGGTCTCTGCCCGTGCTTCCCCTGAGTTAGTGAAAAAAGGACTAAACTTGGGATCTCTCATAAAGGAGGCTGCAGAGAAGTTCGGCGGGGCGGGTGGAGGACACAACATAGCCGCTGGTGCCCAAATACCCATTGGAAAGGAAGAGGCCTTTCTGAACTATTTGGATGAGTTAATATCGAAGCGTATTGGGTGATCTAATGCTCTTCGAGATCCTGATAAGGAGATCTTATGCTTCCTCTGAGGTAGCAGAGTCCATCAAAAATTCGCTTCAGCCAGATAATATTGACGCCCCTAGTGGCACCTCGATAGAACTAAGCTTGAACGATTCTTCGCTGGTTATAAAGGCCTCATCCAAGGAAGATCTTCCTTCATTTCTCAGAACCGTGGACGACCTATTAACATGCCTCCAGGCGGCGGAGTCTACTGTGCGTGAACTTGGGTTAGAGCGCACTTCGAAATGAGTCTGGCGATTAAAAGCTTATATTGATGTTTTACTTTTCACATTTGTTATCGCGGTGAAATTGATGTCTGAACAGAAGGCACCCGCTAAACTGAAGGATAAATGGCGTCAGAAGAAATGGTACACAGTTATAGCCCCTGCCGCTTTTGGTAATGTCGAGCTAGGTAAGACCTTAGCCGACGATCCACAGAAACTGATAGGCAGGGTTCTGGAGACGACACTTTATAACATCACAGAAGACTTTTCCCAGCTTTACATTAAGCTTTACTTCAAAATCGTGAAGGTAGAGGGGGACAAAGCATACACTATATTCAAGGGTCACGACCTAGCCAGAGATTACCTAAGGAGCCTTGTCAGACGCGGAAGCTCTCGCATAGATGGCATTTATCCCATAACCTCAAAGGACGGGTACAGGATGCGGATCGGCATACTCGCAATATCAACTGTCAGGACAAAGAGCTCTCAGAAACACGCAATCAGGAGGATAATGGAAGAGACCGTGAGAAAGAAAGATGGACAGCTGCTCTACGACGAACTCGCCCAGCAACTAGTCCT